>JBFFIS010000169.1:0-6005 GCA_041556375.1 Desulfurivibrionaceae bacterium
CTGCCAACAGCCCCTGGCAAAAACCCTCACTTCTTACCTCCTCTTCTTAAACGATAATAATATGATAGAAAAATCAGAACTTTTCACAGAACTCCTCGAAATCATAACAAAACTTCGTGCACCTGACGGTTGCCCATGGGACCGGAAGCAAACCCCGGAAAGCCTGAAGCCCTACCTGCTGGAAGAGACCCACGAGCTTTCTGAGGCCATTGATATCGGTGACCCACAACACATCAAGGAAGAGTTGGGCGACCTTTTCTTCCAGATCAGCTTCCTCGCCCTTCTCCATGAAGAAAAAAACCTGTTTACCATGGAAGACACTCTGCAGGCCATTATCGACAAAATGGTGCGCCGCCACCCCCATGTCTTTACCGATGAAAAGTTTGAATCAGAGGAGGCAATCCGCCAGAATTGGCAGAAGATAAAGGCCGCGGAGAAAAAACAGGAAAAAACCGACCTCATTGATGTACCCAAGTCCCTGCCGGCATTAAACCGGGCCCAGCGGGTCTCAAGCCGGGCTGCCGCCCATGGCTTTGAGTGGCCGGACACACAGACCTTGGTGCAGAAATTCCGCGAGGAATCCCAGGAGCTCGAAGATGCCGTCCAGAGTGGTGACAAGGAACATATAGCTGAAGAACTAGGCGACGTCTTTTTTATGCTCATCAATATCTGCCGCCGCCATAACCTCTATGGCGAAGACATCATGAATCAGGCCACGGATAAATTCATCCGCCGTTATACGGGCATGGACAGGCTGATACGCAAAGATGGCAAGAGCATGACCGAACTCAGCAGTAATGACCATCTATGCTACTGGCAACAGACCAAAGAAAATGAGCCCGGCTAACCTGGGCTCAGCGCTGCAGCTCACCCAGGCTCATTTCTTCAAGCCCTGACCTACTTGCCAGGCAAGGTTGCCATGGCCTCTTTAAAGGCCTGGGCAGAGCGTGAGATCACTCCGTCCTCAACACAGAAGGCGAGGCGGAAATAGCCGGGCATGCCAAAACCACGGCCGGGCACGGCGAGAATCTTGTATTTCTGCAAATGGGCGACAAACTCGGCATCATCCTCAAGAGGTGACTTGGGGAAGATATAAAAAGCGCCCTTAGGGGGCGTAAATTCCAGGCCGGCATCGGCAAGAATCTGACAAAAAATTTCCCGGCGCTTGGTATAGATATCTGTCTCCACCGTCATACCCTGGAGGGTGGCTACCACGCGCTGCATGAGGGCCGGGGCATTAACAAAACCGAGGATACGGTTGGCCAGAGTCATGGCGCCTAGCAAATCCTGCTTATCAGAGATCTGCGGATGAATGGCGATATAACCGATACGCTCGCCGGGCAGGGAAAGATCCTTTGAATAAGATGACACCACCACACTGTTTTGGTAGGCCTTGAAGATTGACGGCACCTCATAGTCATCAAAGATGATTTTCCGGTAGGGTTCATCAGAAAGCAAGAAGATGGTGGAACCGAACTTCTGCTCGCAGCGGCTCAGCAAGTCGCCCAGGGCTGCCAGATCTTCAGCAGGATAGATCTGACCGGTGGGATTATTGGGGGAGTTGATGATAATGGCCTTGGTCTTGGCTGTTATGGCCTCTTCAATGGCCTGCAGGTCAAGATTGAAGTCAGCGGTGGTGTTGACGATTTTGCCGACGCCGCCCTGGTTATCGATATAAAAATTATACTCAACAAAGAACGGCGCCAGGATAATGACCTCTTCGCCGGGATTGAGGATCGATTTCAAGACGACATTCAAGGCCCCGGCAGCGCCGCAGGTCATGAGGATCTCATCGCCACTGACAGTGACCTCCTGCTCCTTGGATATCTGGCCGGCAACGGCATCACGCACAAAGGGGTAGCCGCCGTTTGGCATATAGCTGTGCGACCCTGGAGCGTCCTCGGCCACCATTTTCTTCAGATTTTCATCAAAGGCCGGGGGCGGCGGTAAATCAGGGTTGCCCAGGCTGAAATCAAAAACATTATCAGCGCCAAACTCGGCCTTTAATTTTGCGCCCTCCTCGAACATCTTGCGAATCCAGGAAGATCGACTGGCAAATTCGGTCATTTTCGTAGAAATAGCCATTATTTACTCCTTCTGCTTTTTGTCATCGGCCTTGGGCCGTCACAGGTCATTTTATGGTTAATAGGTGTTTTTTAGCAAGGTTGGCACAGCCCATCAGCCCTCGTTTTTGAGGTGCTGATAGGCCATGTTAATATCCTTCATCTTCTCTTCAGCGACGGTGCGGAACTCCTCACCCAAATGACCGACAAGATCAGGATGGTTCTCCTTGCTGAGCTTGCGGTAGGCATCCTTAATTTCCTCCTGGGAGGCCCCGGGAGAAAGGCCGAGAATCTCATAATAGCCATGGCGGTCAGTGCGTTGCTGTCTGGTCCGCGAATCATAATGGGCATGATAGCGGCCCCTGATAGCCACATACTCAAACTGACTTATCTCGAGAAACCGAGCAAGTCTTTCGGTGAGATCAAGCTCCTCCTGGGAGACGTGGTCATTTGAGTAAAGAATCTGAAAAACAAGCTCAATAAGAATAAGGCGGGGTTGATAACCGAACTGGCCTTTAAACTCAGCCAACAACTCGTCAAGGCTGGCAGCACTTCCGGTAGCATCCTTGATGAGCTCCTTGACCCAGAACATCTGCTCCTGACTGTAGCGCAGATTGACTCTGAAAAAATTGGTTATGGTCGAGATTTCGGCGCTGGTGATATGGCCGTCAAGTTCGGCAATCTTGACCAGGATATGGATCAGCAGGGAGACAAACTGGTTGCGGTCTTCTGACTGCTGGGATTCGTACTGGCTCACCTTGTGACGGATAAAGAGGGAAAATCCCCAGAGGCCGACGACTATCATCACAAAGAAGAGGAAGACAGACATAAGCACCATACCGACGACATTAAAAAGCAGGGGGGCGCCGCCGGTGAGCAGCAGGAGCATGGCGATGATGATAAAAAGGCCGCCACAGCCAGGTGATTCATGACGTCTATACGGTGACATGGTTTCCTCGTAAAGATTGAGGGTGTTTTGACAAACGAGCCATTAGTGACCGGCATCCTCGGCAAAAAGGGCCTCGGCAAACTCCTGGGGATCGAAATCACGCAAATCATCGACCTGCTCACCGATGCCGATGAAGCGAATGGGGATATCAAACTCCCGGCAGATGTTGACGATAATGCCGCCCTTGGCAGTGCCGTCGAGCTTGGTGAGGGTCAGGCCACTTATGTCCACGGCCTTACTGAACTCCCGGGCCTGAGAGATACCATTTTGGCCGGTGGTGGCATCAATCACCAGCATAATTTCATGGGGGGCGTCATGGACCTTTTTGGCAATGACCCTTTTGATCTTTTTAAGCTCCTCCATGAGATTGACCTTGGTATGGAGACGGCCGGCGGTGTCAATAATGACGACATCGAAATTTCTCTTAAGGGCATACTCCATACCGTCAAAAACCACCGACGACGGATCAGCCCCGGTGCCCTGAGCGATAACCGGGACATTGATGCGCTCTCCCCAGATTTTGAGCTGGTCGACGGCGGCAGCCCGAAAGGTATCGGCGGCAACGAGCAGGACCTTCTGGCCGGCATTGACGAACTTATTGGCCATCTTGCCAATGGTGGTTGTTTTGCCGACACCATTGACACCCACGACCATAATGACAAAAGGCCCCTCGGCCGGCATAACCAATTCAGCAGGTTTATCGGAGTTGAGCAAAAACTCGGTAATCTTTTTCTTCAACACGGCCTTCAAGGCCTGAGGATCAGCCAATTTTTCCCGGGCCACGGTGTCACGGGCATTATCGACAAGATCCATGGTGGTCTTGACCCCGAGATCAGCGGTGATAAGAATTTCTTCAAGATCGTCATAAAGTGACGGCTCGATGATCTTCTTGCCCAAAAAAAGTTCATCTACCCGCTCAACCAGATTGCCTCTGGTTTTTGACAAGCCCTTACTGAGCCGCTTAAACAGAACACCGACATCCTCATGCAGAATGGACTTGGGCGCCTCTACAGCCGGTTCCTCAACCTGCACCTTTTCTTCCGGAGCTTCCGGAGCAACAGCAGCATCTTTGGACGACTTCTTCTTAAACCAACCTAACATAGAACACCTTAGACCATCAGATAGCTGCCAACCATAACGGCCACAGCAACAAGATAGAGAGAATTTTCAAGCTGAAACTCCAGGCGGCGAGACGGCGACAAGGTCCCGGCCTGAATTTTTTTCGTAATATACAGGAGATATGCAACACCGGGCAGGAAAAAGATCATTGCCTTGGGCAGGAGCACCGTCCAAGGCAAGACAATACCAGCCCCAAAGAGGGCGTACAATAAATAGGTAAGAAAAAAGAGGGTCTTTTCTTCACCGATACAGACCGGCAGGGTCTCCTTGCCGACAATGCGGTCACCCTGAACATCAAAGACGTCAAAGAGGGCGTTGCGAACATAGATAAAGATCAACACCAGGGCCAGGAGGGTTAACAGGCTGGCAGGACCTGCCGGCGACTCCCAGTTAGGTAACAGCACGGTGGCCATGGCCCAGGCCAAGGCCACGAGGAAGGTTTTTGAGCCGGGAATCTCCTTAAGGCGTTTAATTTTAAAGATCCTGGCAACGGTATCGGGGAAAATCGGGATACGGTAGAAAATACCAAAAAGGGCCATGCCGAGGAAAAGGACCAAGGGCACCGTACCGCTCTGCCAGAGAAGGACTGCCACGCCGACCAGCATAAGGTAGGAGAGGCCAAGGAGTGCAAAACCAAACTTGTCGGCAAATTTTTCCAGGAGAGGATCGTTAAAACGGCGACTATGCTCACCGCTGAAACGATTGATATTATGCATGGCAAAAAGATAGCCAAAGGCTATGGCAAAGGCCTGCCAGCGTATATCACCGCCAAGAACCTTGGCAAAAGCCAAGCCCAGAAAACCACCACCAACGGCGACATAGGAGTTTGAAGCCAGCAGAGTCCAAACCGCCTTCTGGCAGCAATGGCACAAAACGCCCTCTTCCCGACCGGGAATGGCCTCAAGGGTGCGCATAACCCGGTTAATCATCCAGGCCGGTGTCGAGGCGCCGGCAGTCACGCCCACGGTCTCAAAATCCCGCAGTTTGGCAACATCGAGCTCCGCCTCTGACTCGACCAAAAATACTGGCAGCCCCCTCTTTTCGGCGATCTCGGCCAGCCTCTTGGTATTGGCGCTGGTCTTGCCACCCACCACAACCACGGCCTCGACCTGATCGCAGAGGATACGCACCTCATTTTGCCTCTTATGGGTTGAGTCACAGATCGTATTAAAGACCTTACCGCCGGGAAAGCGGCTGGTAATAAGGGCGCTGAGCTCCTCAAAGGAATCATCATCCTGGGTGGTCTGACTGACAATGATATAGGGCCCGCTGATATCTAGGTCGTCGACATCATCTTTACTGGAAACCACTGCCACATCAGGCTCGGCATAGCCCATGAGGCCGATGACCTCGGCATGGTTTTTATCACCGATGATAACGGTGAAGCAGTTATCCTTCTTATGTTTCTTGATAATGGCCTGAACCTTGACAACCCGCGGACAGGTGGCATCCTTGACCTCTGCCCCGGCCGCCCGCAGGCTTGCCTTTTGATCGGGTGGCACGCCGTGGGCCCGGACAATGACGACGCCGGAGAGATGCTCTGGGATCTCGTTTAAGACCTCAACCCCCCTCTCCTCAAGGAGACTGAGAACCTGAGGGTTATGGATCAAAGGCCCGAAGGTGGTAATTTTCTTATCGGTATGCTGGACGGTTTCCAGGGTGGTCTCAACAGCGCGGCGCACACCCATGCAGAAACCGGCTTTCTTAGCAAGAATGACTTTCATATATCGTATTCAACAAAACCAAATGAAGTGGTGGCTAGAGAAGGAAAAGAAGCCTGGCGATAGTAAACCCAATACGTTTTTTTTGCAAGATCAGGACTGTTGCCAACTACCGTCGACAAAGAGCTCGTGAGGGTGAAACTGGCCCTTATA
>JBFFIS010000170.1:0-5942 GCA_041556375.1 Desulfurivibrionaceae bacterium
GACCAGCCGGGAGACAAGGTTTTCTTGACAGGCGGCAATGACGTTCTCGGTACCCTTGACATTTATAGAGAAATAATCGTCCCAACTGCCCCAGACGCCGGCCTTGGCAGCTACATGGAAGACCGTGTCGATATTATTACAGGCCCGGACCATGAACTCCTTGTCGCGGATATCGCCAACCAGACACAGAGCACCCAGTTCTTCGACGGCAGGATAGCGATGGCGGCCCACCACCACGGTACGCACCCCCATCTTGCAGAGGGCCCGCACTATACCGAGGCCGATAAAACCACCGCCTCCTGTGACTAGGACATTTTTCATTTTTTTTTAAAGATGGATGATAATCAGTTATTTTTTATGGCCCATGACAGCCACAGGCAACGCTCAAGAACCTTCGGTAATTTCCCTGGCCAATAGACTTTTTTTGGCGTTCGACACTTGCTATCAGCTTAGTTTCCGGGCAGCCCACACCGCCAGCTTCTCTCTGAAAATCTTGGCATTATGACGAATATCCACCGGGAAGGCCGGGTGAAAAAGAATTTCATCTATCCCCCTGGTCACCTCATTTTGGATGCCAAGGGCCCGCAGCTCCATGGCCAACCGTTTTTTATCGATCTTCCGATCACGGCATTCGACACATAAGACAGGGGTCTGACGCCCCAGCGGCCCTATCCCCACAAGGGCGGTGCGATTAACATTCTTATGGACATTAAAAATTGCCTCGCAGGGGATGGTATACAGCGGCCCCTTGGCAGTCATCACCCTATGGGCCTTACGGCCACAAAACCACAGTCGACCCTTGTCGTCAAAATATCCCATGTCACCCATTCGGTGCCAGAAAGAGTCGCCGTCACTGATCTTGGCAGCCTTATTTTCTTCAGGATTATGATCATAGGCCCGGGTGACAACAGGGCCTTTAACGATGATCTCACCGATTTCCCCAGGAGGCAGAATAGCGACCTGACTGTACTTTTCAACAGGCCTTCCGGCTGCCCGCATGATCTCAATGGTGATCCCGGGCAACGGCCGCCCCACGCAGGTCCCTTTACCAACCTGGGTCAGGGGCCAGGTTTCCTCAACGATCTCCGAGCCGGTCATGGAGGCCATGGGCAGGCTCTCAGTGGCACCATAGGGAGTGTGGACCTCACCACCCGGAGCCATAATCTGCATAACCCTTTCAATGAGTTCCCCAGAAACCGGGGCGCCAGCCATGAGAATCTTTTGCACCGGCAAGGTAATTTTTTTCTCCAGGCAATAACGGCTCACCACATTCCAAATGGCCGGTGAGCCAAAGGAATAGCTGACGTTCTGATCAACAAGGGAGCGCACGAATCTCTGGGGATTGACCTGGGCCGGCTTGGCAGGGTTCATATCAGGCAAGACCGCCTTAGCGCCAAGGGCGGTGGAAAAAAGGGCAAAAAGCGGAAAGGCCGGCTGGTCAATCTCACCGGGGCCAATCTTATAATAGGAACGGATCAGCTCAAGCTGGGCGTGAAAGATGCCGTGGCTATATTGGACACCCTTGGGTGGCCCGGTGGAGCCGGTGGTAAAGATAATGGCTGCCAAATCATCCTTGGCGGCTGCAAAGACGTCAAAATCCGGATCAACCTGAGAACATATTGATGAAAGAGAGGGGCCAAATAGGCTCAGTAGGGATGTGCCGACACAGATATTGGTGCGTATAGTTTTAAAGGGCCGCCGGAAAAGAAGTTTAAAGATATGGGCCTTGGGTATGGCAATCAAGACATCAGGCCTGACCGCCCCGATACAGCGCAGCAGATTCTTATAGCCCATACCGGGATCAATCAGAATGACCGTGGCGCCTATGCTGAAAAGGGCAAAGGTCAGAGCGAGAAAATCAAGGGAAGGAGGCACCATGAGCATGACCCGCTGACCGGGACCAATCCCCTGCCCTTTCAGGGCCGCAACATAAAGGGCGCTTTGGCCATGGAGCTCTGCAAAGGAGTATTGCTGATACCTTCCCCCTCGTCCTTGCACCAAGGCGATGTCGCCTGGGCGCTGTGCCGCCACATCAGCAAGGGTCTGGGCGATATTAAAATTCATCAGGGGTTCACAAAGAAATTTTCTACCAAGGGAGCCACCTCGTCAAAGGCATCCTCGAGAATATAGTGCCCGGCCTCAGGGAAATAATGACACTCTGCCGCAGGGAAACGCTGTTGCCACTCGTCAAAGAAGTAATCGTTAAAACAGAAATCCTTGCCACCCCAGCAGATAAGGATGGGCTTGTCCTGGAGCTTGGCAAGATTGCTGTCAATTTTTGCCAGATCTGGCCAGGAAGGATGTTTTTTGCCAAGAGGGATATCCTGGACAAAGCGATGGGTGGCTATACGATGGTTCCAGGAGTCGTAGGGATATAAAAAACCGGCCGCCACCTCTTTTGCCATTTTCTCGCGCACCGCCATAAAGGTGGCCGGCCAGGCAAAGCCATTAAAGCCCTGAATAATAATCTGCCCCAAAACTGGGAGGCGACAGATGTTGATACGCAGCGGGATACGGCTGGACAGGAAGGCGGCGGTATTCAACACACATATTTTCTCTACTTTTTCCAGATGTTCAACGGCCCAGCCCATGCCAATAGCACCGCCCCAGTCATGGACCACCAGACTGCAACGGTCAACACCCAGACGATCAAGAAGGATGGTGAGGTTGTCGATGTGGGTCCGCAGCCTATAGGGGTAGTCCTGGGGCTTATCGGAAAGGCCGCAGCCCATATGATCAGGGACAATTACCCGAAAACGATCGCGCAATCGGCTGACCAGGTTGCGGTAGAGATAAGACCAGGACGGATTGCCGTGCAGCATGACCAGCACCGGCCCCTGGCCCTCATCAAGATAGGAGAGGCGGTGCCCATTAATAATGGTGGTCTTGGAGGTAAAGGGGTATTGAGCCAGATTCGCCATTACCATTCGACGCCAAGCATGAGTGAGTTAATGCCACTGCCGATGCCCAGCAGGGCCGCCCGCTGTCCGGGCCGTAAAACCTGCTGTTCAATGCCCATGGCCATGGTAATCGGTGCCGACACCGAGCCGACATTGCCTAAGGTGGCCAGGGTCTCAAAATTTTTAGCCGGCTCAAGATCAAGGGTCTCAAAGAGAAGCTGGGCATGGGCCCGGCCGACCTGATGGCAGAAGAACCTGTCGATCTCTGCTTTTTGCCAGCCAAGCTCCATCAAAAAATCCTGCCAGCACAGGGCCGCGGTTTCGACGCCCTGCTGGAGAAGCTGTTCAGAATCAGTAGCCATCAGGATTCCTTCCTTGCCGGCCTGGCCGCCCTGACAGAGATCGTTGTGGGCCGTGTTGGCCCGGCAGGCACCGCCGGCCAGATAGTGGCCGGTATCAGTTGAGTTTCTATCCTCCATAACCAGAGCGACGGCGCCAGAGCCAATGGTAAAGGAGGCAAAGGCAGGCTTAATCGATTTACGGGTCAGGGCGTTATCCTGGAGGAGATGACGAATGGTTGATTCGACCAGATCCTCAGCTGTTTCACCGGCAACGACAATGCCCCGCTTTACCTGACCAAGTTCAATCATATTGGCCAGCATAATCATGCCGTTTAAAAAGCCAAGACAGGCGTTGGAAAGATCAAAAACCTGGCATTTCTCGGGCAGGCCAAGCTGGCGGTGGACAAAGGCGGCAGTGGCCGGCTCCATCATGTCCCGACAGACAGAGGTAAAGATCAGACATTCTAGATCCTCAGCCTGCACTGCTGACCGGGCCAGGGCATCTTGGCCAGCCAAAACTGCGCCATCGCTGGGCCGGGTACCGGCATTCCAGAAGCGCCGACTCTTGATACCGCTCATCAGCTCAAGTCGCCCCTCTGGCAGCTTCAGACGCTCATACACCGGGGCAAGACGTTCTTCAATTTCAGCCGAGGTGACTTCGTTGGGCGGCAGGGCATAGCCGGGATTATGGAGACAGACGCGGGAGTATTTCATCTTTATTTATTTCTAACGACAGTGGTCTAAAGACATTCGTACAATTCGCCCTGAAGAGAACTGAAAGGTTAGAAACTCTAGGCCTTTGTCGTTATCGGTTAACGTACGCTCTTACTGACAATCTCAGCATCAAAATAATTAAGACCCATACCGGCATCAACGACCAGGCATTGGCCGGTCATACCGGAGGATCGTTCCGAGAGTAAAAAGGCGGCAACATCAGCCGCCTCCTTGGTCTTCAGGGCTTTTTTACGCGGTATAGCCTTTTCGGCAAAGAGATAGCTGTCAATATAACCGGGGATGCCGGCTGAGGCCGATGTTTTTAACAGACTGGGACAGACGGCATTAAAACGGACCTCGGAAAAGGCGGAAAAACTCTTGGTGAGAAAGCAGAGAGACGACTCCAAGGCCGCCTTAACCGGGGCCATATACCCATAATTTTCAGCAGCCATCCTGGTGGTGGAGATGGAGATTGTTACCATCGAGCCATCGTCAGCAAGAAGATCCTTAAAATGGTTGGCTATGGAGATAAAGGAAAAACAGGAGATATCCACGGCCTGGAGGAAGTCCTTTTTCAAGGTGGCATGAAAGGGTTTCATACCCTCAGAGTAATTGGCATAGGCGATGGAGTGAACAATGCCGGCAATGGGCCCGTCAACGCTGCCCTGTATCTCATCACGAACGCGGATGATATTGGCCTCATCCTCAACATCACAGATATGGACATCACTGTCGGGAAAAAGCTTACGGGCAGTCTCGGCCCGCTCCTCACTGCGCACCACATGAATGACCTCAGCGCCCTCTTCCACCAACACCTTGCCTATGGCACAGGCCACTGATTTCTTATTGGCCAGACCAAAGATAATTATTTTTTTGCCCTGCAGTCCAAGAAAACTCATTTCCGATCCTATTTTAAGTATCCAGAGGGTTTCAGTGTAAGTATTTGACCCTGGAGAGAGCCTCAGGAATCCTTGAGGGTACAGGCAAATTCAACCTTAACGGCCACCTTGCCAGCTACCTTGACGGACCCCTTCATAAACCAAGCAGGCCCCACCTTTTCAGAAAGCGACGCTGTGAGGGTGATGATATCGCCAGGTACCACCTCACGCTTGAACTTGGCGCCGAGAATACGGGTAAGAACCGGCACACCAGCCGGCACCTCCGTCTCTTGCTTTCCATTATTGAGACTTTCGGAAATCATCAAGGCCCCAGCTTGAAAAACAGCTTCACAGAGAAGAACGCCGGGCATGATGGGGTAGTCTGGATAATGGCCCCTGAAGACATCAAGGTCGGCAGAGATCGCCTTTTCGGCGACAATCTCATCAGCAGTGAGGGAAATAATAGAATCAAGCCAGAGGAAGGGAGGCCGGTGGGGAATACGGGAGGTGATGAATTCAGAGCTTTGAGTATCCATAGTTTTTTTCACCCTATTCTCCTGAATTCAAAAGATGCTGGTCTAACTTCTGCCCTACAGGCCACCGGTGATCTCCAAGACGCTGCCGCTGATATAGGAGGCCTTGGGGCCAGCCAGAAAGACAACGGCATCTGCGACTTCTTCAGGTTTGCCGAAGCGCCGAGCCGGCACCATTTTTTTATAGGCCTTAACCTGGTCCTTATCGAGGTCCTCAAGAAGCTCCGTGGCAATAAAACCGGGAGACACACAGTTAACCGTGATCTTGCGCTTGGCCGTCTCCTTGGAAAGAGACTTCATCATACCTATCTGGCCGGCCTTGGAGGCGGCATAGTTTGCCTGACCGACAAAGCCCATATGGGCCATAGGGGAGGTGATAAAAATAATGCGGCCATACTTCTGCTTCATCATGAGCTGCACGGCAAACTTACTCATAATGTAGCCACCGGTAAGATTGATATCAATAACCTGACGCCACTCCTGCTCCTTCATCATGGCAAGGACGGCATCACGGCGAATTCCGGCGTTATTGACCAAGACATCGATGGTATCGAAACGGGCCTCTATGTCGGCATA
>JBFFIS010000171.1:0-5936 GCA_041556375.1 Desulfurivibrionaceae bacterium
ACCGATTCCGGGGTCAGACGAGCACCCAAGCCATGATCGGCATCACCATACATCTGCTCAAGAATGAGCTGACCCAAGGCATCTGAAAAATGGGTGGAGTCGATGTACCACTCCATCCTGCTGCCATCCATTGGAATTTCTTCCATGGTATAGGCGTTGTAGCCGCTAAAATCCCAAAGATCGATAGCTGCCTGCGGCTGTCTCCTTTTTACCTCGGCAATAACAGCCACCATATCCCTCTTCCACTGCTCATACTGCTGCCAATGGCCGGCAGCACCCAGCGCTTCCATGAGCTGGGCATGGGCCGGCGGCACGAAGATCTTCACGTCTATATTCTTGGCGGCCGCCCGTTCCAGCATTTCTCTAAACATCCTCATGCTGTCAAGAGAACCCCGTTTGTAGGCATAGGCGTTCGATCGGCAGGGTGACCACATTGTCTCCATAAAGGCCTCGGCAAAGCGCTGAAAACGGTCCCGGTAGCCTTTCTTTTGCGATTTAGCGGCTTCGCGTTCGCAGTTCATCTGGCCGCTGGCCCGATACTTGTCATACTTGGGCCGCTGCCTACTGAGGGTGTAGATGCTTGCCCCTGTAATGTTAAAGGAAAAAATGGTGGTGGCAGCTTGGTTCAACAGAAGTTCCAGTCGAGTTGTATGCTGGGCCAAGACCTGTGGAGACGAATAGGGCCCCAGGCAGTGGGCATTGAACATAAAAAAATCAGCACCGATAACCACGGTCTTCAGCGGCGCACTCAGGGTGGCGTGCTGGAAGATTTCTGCCACTTCGGTGAGCCGGGCGCCGCTTACGGCGCCATTCATGCCAGGGCCGGTATACTTCCCCCAGCCAGAGTCGTTAACAGGAATGCCTATTTCGGTGCGGGAGGAGCCCAGGGCCAGACGCTCGTAGGGCCGCGCTTTAAGCCACAGGGGTTTGGCCAGTTGCGAGAGTTTGTCGAGACGTGGCTTTATTTCGTTAAGGCCGGGAAGCCTGACTATGCGGTAGATATCGAGAGGGTCAACCACAACGTTGAATAGGCCAACAGCTGTCAGGCCAGCCAGGACGAATAGAATTGTTTTTTGTATATATCTCTTCATGCCGCGACCTGGTTGTTAAAACTGGAAGTAGAGAAATTCGCTGACAGTAGCCAGGTTGAGCAGAGCGATAACCAGCAGGGCGGCGGTGGCCAGGGCCCATTTGGTGTCGGGCTGCCAGCGCAGCGAGGTGCGGTCTGCGGCCATAAGCTTGGCAAGATCGGTGGCGGCTCTATGCTCTTTGAGGAGCTGATAAGGGTTGGGAGCCAGCCAGATCAAGCCGTAGGCAAAGAGCAACCATGAGACAGCCTCCTTCTGGGCCAGGTGGACCAAAGGAGCTGAGTTGTGCAGATTTGCCATAATCCCTTGGGGGACAAACATGGCCTCCAGGATGTGGAAGGCGCCGGTAAAACTTGGGGCCCGGAAAAAGACCCAGCCCACCACTACGGCGATAAAGGTCAGGGCAGATCCTAAGGGTAGGGCCAGGCGCCGGTAGAAATCTGATTGAAAAAAGCGAAAGTCGGCATTGTGCCAAAGGTTATAGATGCTCAGGTAAAAGCCATGGAGAATGCCCCAGAAGACAAAGGTCCAAGCGGCGCCGTGCCAGAGGCCGCCAATGAACATGGTCAGCCCTAGATTGCGGAGCTGCTTGGTCATGGCAACCCTATTACCACCCAGTGGAATGTAAATATAATCCTTCAAAAAGGTGGAGAGGGTGATATGCCAACGTTGCCAGAATTGGGCGATATTGCGGGCCTTATAGGGAGAAAAAAAGTTCACCGGCAGGGTGATGCCGAAAAGATGGCCCAGGCCGATAGCCATGTCTGAATAGCCGGAGAAATCAAAGTAAAGCTGGCCTGTGTAGGCCAGGGCAGCACACCAGCCGTCGATAAAGGTTAGAGAGTGGGCCTGTTCGGCAGCCTGAAAGATCGGCGTGGCAAAAAGAGCCAGATTATCGGCAATAAAGACTTTTTTAAAGAGACCAATACTAAAAAGGCTAATGCCCAGGGCCAGATGATCGGCGGTGTTGCGGTAATCGCGGCGCTCAAACTGCGGCATCATCTGGCGGTGGTGGACAATGGGGCCGGCGATGAGCTGGGGGAAAAAGGTAACAAAGAGGCAGTAGTTGAGAAAAGTGTACCTGACATTATCGCCCTTATAGACATCAATAAGGTAGGTGATCTGCTGGAAGGTGAAAAAAGAGATGGCCAGGGGTAGGACCACGCCCATGGCGGGAATGTTTATATCAAAGGCGCTATTAACACTGGCGATGAAAAAGTCGGCATACTTGAAATAGCCAAGCAGGCCGAGGTTGAAGACAATCCCCAGCAAGGTTACCAATTTTCGTTGCCACTGCTCGTAATGCCGGCAAACAAAACTGCCAATGCTGAAGTTGACGATAATGGACAGGCCGAGCAGGAGGAGATATCTGGGATTCCACCAGCCGTAAAAAAAAAGGGAGCAGCAGACCAGGGCGGCGATGGCTGCCTTATAGTGGTAGCGCCGCAGGCCGTAATAAAGCCCTAGGCTAACAGGCAGAAAGAGCAGGATGAATATGTAGGAGTTAAAGAGCATGGCTGTGGTTAGGATACCAGCCGACCCGGAGGCAGGCTGGTATCCTAATTAAGAGCTAGGAGGCGAGTTTGCCCTCTATATCTTGACTCCAGGCGGCAATGCCGCCGATAAAATCATCGCTGGTGGCCACAGCCTGGAGAGGCAGTTCATCCTCAAGGTAGTGGCGAACATCCATATATTTGTCGCGGGGGTTGGCGTCATGCCAAGCGATAATGCCGGTGGGCGTTACGATCTGTTGGGCAAGAATGGTGTCGAGATGGACACCGTCCCGGCTGTGGTCACCATCGACGAGAATCATGTCAAAATGACCAAATTCCTTGATCAGTTCATCAGCCTTCAGCTTGTGAGAATCACCATAGAGCTGGGTAAAGCGAGAGCGTCGTGATGGGTCTACCTTGGAGCCGATTTCTTCTGAAGAAAGGCCGGAGTTGTTAAAACGCTTACCAAATAGACGCCAGCGCGGCTTGTTCTGGTAGGCAATGGAAACCACCGTAGATTCCGGCAGGAGTTCAAGGAAGAAATCAGAAGTCACCCCCAGGAAGGTGCCGATTTCAAAGATGCGTTTGGGTTTTGCTGCTAGTACCAAGGCCGCCAAGGCTTCATAATCCTTGACGTGGGTCATGCCATTGGCCCTTTCGCCCACGGCTGTAACGAGCTTTTGGCCATGTTTGAGCTCTGGACCATCAATATTGAAAAAAGCAAAGAAAGAATCTACCCGGGTTAACATAGAAGATCTCCGAATGGAAAAAGTTGTATTTACGACGACAGCTGTTTTTCAACCCTGTTAAAGTAACGTCTTTACAGAACTTGACAAGGGTTGGTTGGTCAAATTGGGGCAACATGGCCGTTTTTTTTAAAAATGTGTTGCCTTGCCTGGTCTCCTTCGTTATCCCACCAATATATTATTAAAAAAATACCGAACTCCCAGACGGCACTAATATTACCAGGATCTGACAACCATGACCTTCCACTGTAAAAATTACGATATCAACGCCGACGCCTGTAAAAAGCTCAAGGGTGCATGTTTGCCTGGTCGCAAGGGCTGTGTCCTTGAAGGCCGGGTGGCCTTAAGCGAAGAGCTTGAAGAGAAAATCAGAAAGCTGGAAGAGGAGTTGAAGAGGGGCAAGGAGTAAGAGTCCCGCTGGCTGGTAAGACATTTTGAGAACATAAAAAAAGGGGAATCGCCTGATGAGCGATTCCCCTTTTTTTATGTAAACTACAGTAAAAAAACTACTCAGCCTTCTTGTCCTCCCAGTCGGGACGGAGATAGAGCTCGGTGAGCTGCTTTCTTGCCACCGAGGCCGGTGCCTCGGTAAGCGGGCAGGAGGCTCTCTGGGTCTTGGGGAAGGCGATGACGTCGCGGATGGAGTCGCAGCCCAGGAGAATCATCATCAGGCGGTCAAAGCCAAAGGCCATACCGCCATGGGGCGGGGCGCCGAGTTCCAGGGCCTTAAGGAGGAAGGCGAACTTGTCATTGGCCTCTTCCTCATCAATGCCCAGGGCGGCAAAGACCTTGTCCTGCAGCTCTTTTTGGTGGATACGCAGGGAGCCGCCGCCGATCTCGGTACCGTTTAGGACCATATCATAGGCCCGGCTCTTGACCTTGGCTGGTTCGCTGTCAAGGAGGTGGATGTCCTCCTCCTTGGGCAGGGTAAAGGGGTGATGAACCGAGGTGTGGCGCTTGAGTTCCTGATCGTATTCCACCAGGGGGAAATCGGTGATCCACAGGAAGCTGAACTCATCCTTGTTGAGAAGGTCGAGACGGCGGGCCAGTTCCAAGCGGATCTCAGCCAGCACCTGGTGGACGGTTGAGGTGTCGTCGGCCTGGAAGAGGAGGAGATCGCCCTCCTCAGCCTCCAGGGCAGCGGTCATCTCGGCCCGCTCCTCATCTTTAAAGAACTTGGCAATGGGTGACTGCCATTCGCCGTCAGCCTTCATCTTGACCCAGGCCAGGCCCTTGGCGCCGTAATTACCGGCAAAATCAGTAAGGCCATCGATGTCCTTGCGGGAGAAGGTGGCGCAGCCCTTGGCATTGATGGCCTTGACCACGCCGCCCTTTTCGACGACGGTGCGGAAGACCTTGAAGCTGGCGTCCTTGACGATATCGGTGAGGTCGGTGAGCTCAAAGCCGAAACGGACGTCGGGGCGGTCGGTGCCAAAGCGGTGGACGGCCTCGTCATAGGGCATGCGCGGAAAGGGGGTAGTGATCTCCAGGCCCTTGGTGGCGCGGAACAGGGCGACCATCATCTCTTCGCCGATGCGAAACATCTCCTCCTCGTTGATAAAGGAGAGCTCCATATCAACCTGGGTGAATTCAGGCTGACGGTCGGCGCGCAGGTCTTCATCGCGGAAGCATTTGGTGATCTGGTAATAACGGTCCATACCGGCCACCATCAGCAGCTGCTTGAAGAGCTGGGGCGACTGGGGCAGGGCGTAAAACTTACCGGCGTTGACCCGGCTCGGCACCAGGTAATCACGGGCGCCTTCCGGGGTGGAGCGGGTGAGCATGGGGGTCTCGATCTCCAGGAAGTTCTCGTTGTTCAAAAAGGTGCGGATGGCCTGGGCCGCCTTATGGCGCTGGATGAAGTTCTCAGCCATGCCGGGGCGTCGCAAATCGATATAGCGGTACTGGAGGCGGAGATTGTCCGAAACCTCGCTCTCCTCATCGAGGGGGAAGGGCGGGGTCTTGGACTTGTTTAAGATACGGAGCTCATCCACCATGATTTCGATGGTACCGGTGGCCAGCTTGTTGTTGATCATGCCGTCGGGGCGGTTGCTTACCTTGCCGCGCACGGCCAGGACCCACTCGCTCCGCAGGCCATGGGCCTTGGCGTGGACCTCGGCGTTATGCTCCGGGTTAAACACAACCTGGGTGATGCCCCAGCGGTCGCGGAGGTCGATAAAGATGACACCGCCATGGTCGCGGCGCCGCAGCACCCAGCCCATGAGGATGACTTCCTCGCCACTGTTGGCGCTGCTGAGATCGTTGCATTTATGTGTTCTGACCAGATCGCCCATGGATTCCATTGGCTGGCTCCTATATAAAAAAGTTGTAAGTTTTCAGTGTGCAGTATGCAAATGGAGACCACGGGCCTCCTTGTCGTTAGTCAAATAATTTGTCGGCCAGCTGTAGGGCCCAGTCGTTGACATCACCGCCCAGGCTGATGTCCTGCTGGTCACGGTTGTCCATATTGCGC
Source organism: Desulfurivibrionaceae bacterium (assembly GCA_041556375.1). Classification (GTDB taxonomy): domain Bacteria; phylum Desulfobacterota; class Desulfobulbia; order Desulfobulbales; family SURF-16; genus BM506. The sequence goes on from JBFFIS010000171.1 coordinate 5,801, forward strand.
AGCACGCCCTGACCGGCAGCGAACTCCTCGTCGCCGAGGATGAGGGCGAAACGGGCCCGGGCCCGGCCGGCCTGCTTCATCTGGTTTTTCAGGCTGCGGTCCTGGTAGTCCATGGCCACAGACAGGCCGATGGCCC
>JBFFIS010000172.1:0-5892 GCA_041556375.1 Desulfurivibrionaceae bacterium
TAGGCATCTACATCATGCCTTCCGTCCTCCTCCTTGACAAGAACGGCTTTACCATTGCCGGCATGGGCTACAGCAAGGACATGACCGCCACCCTCAAGGGAGAAGTAGAAATTTTGCTGGGAGAAAAAAGCCGCGAGCAGGTGGAGGCTGAACTCAATCCGGTGATGGAAGAAAAATCAAAAGAGGAAAAGGAGGGCAACCGCCGGCTGGGCATGGGCCATGTTCTTGCCCGCAAAGGCCAGCTCGAGGCGGCCCAGCGCGAATACCAAGCCGCCCTGACCACCAATCCCCAACTCGCCGAAGCCCATATCGAACTGGGCTGTCTCTACTTCCAACTTGGCAACATTGAGGAGGCCCAAAAAAGCCTTGATGCCGGTCTCGACATCGACCCTGACTCACTGCGCGGCGAGATATGCTCGGCCCAGGTTACTGCCGCCCAGGGTGATGTCGACATAGCCGTGGAAGATCTAAAGGCCATGCTCTTTCGCAATGGCCGTAATGCCGAACTCCATTATGTCCTTGGCACCCTCTATGAAAAAAAGGAAAACCACAGCATGGCCGCCAAAGAGTTTCGCAAATCTTACGAGCTGTTACACAGAAGCACGAATCTCGAACAGTAGCGCCATTATTATATCCACCGGCGGCGGCCCATGAAACTCCTCGAAATTAACCACAGAAGCCGCCACACAAGTATCTCTCTCTTGCTCAAGGCCTGCCCATGAACAGTTTCCCAACCACTTTACCACCAGAACGCCTGACGATGAGCCGCTATAAAAAAATCATCTTTGCCGGCTGTCTTGCCCTTGGCCTCCATTTTCTCCAGGGAAATGCCTGGGCCGCACCGGAAATCCTCGTGCCGCCCCCAAACGCCACTGTCTATGCTCGCCAGCCGACAACCCATCTCGTTGTCCGCCAACAGCAAAACGAGAGCATCAGCAGGACCCGGGTACGCAAGGACGATCTGCTCTTCTCACCCCAAGGCATCTGGCAGTCAAAAAAAGGGGAGTATTACCTGCATTTCCGCCTGCCCCTGACCCCTGGCAAAAACGCCTTTGAGCTCATCCCTTCCGGACAGGCTATCAATTTAAAATACCGGCCGTTGCGCTCCCTGCTCAACGTTAACTTTAAGGAAAAAGGGGTCACCCTCTTCCACAGCAAGGAACTGCTGCCGGCCACCTGCCAGGAGTGTCATCAGGAAAAACCAACCAAGCCAGGCAGACCCATCAACAGTCAGGCCCAGCCGCTCTGCTTCGGCTGCCATAAAAATATCGTCGAGGACAACTGGAAACACAGTCCTGCTGTCACCCTGCAGTGCCGCTCCTGCCATCAGGAAACCCCTGACCCCAACAAAATCACCATCCCGGTGGGCAAGGTTGAGACCAGCTGTTTCCAATGCCATGTCAGCAAAAAAACCTGGCTGAAGATGGGCCATATCCATGGCCCGGTTGGAACCGGCGACTGCACCGTCTGCCACAACCCCCACGCCGACCAAAATCGCTCCCAACTCTGGGCAGAGGGCAAGGATGCCATTTGCGTGGCCTGCCATACAGACAAAAAAGACCTTCTCGCCGAAGACAGCTCGACCTATTACATCCACGGCATCATCAAGGGCGGCGGCTGTATTGCCTGCCACAGCCCCCATGCCACAGACCATCGTTTCCAGCTCTATAAGCCGATTAACGAACTTTGCGTCGGTTGCCATACCGCCTTTAAGGATGTGGTCAAGGGCCACCCGGTGGGAGGCCATCCGGTCGAAGGTGTTAAGGACCCCCGCCGGCCGGAAAGGGCCTTTGCCTGCACCAGTTGCCACAACCCCCATGGCTCAGATTATAAATTCCTGCTCATCGGCGACATTCTCGGCGGCCAGGTGTGCAGCCAATGCCATTATTAACAAACAGGCATAATGATATTTTCAGCAAAAAATACGCTTAACACAACAATGCCGAGCCAGCCCCTGCCCACGGGGACAGCAGCCCTGGCGGCATTCGGGCTCCTCTTTTTTCTTCTGGCCTGGAGCCCTGGTTCACCATGGGCCCAGGAGGATGCCGAGGCCAAGAAAAAAGAAACGCCCGGGGCGGTCATGCGGATAGTCACTATTCTCGACAAAGATGACATGGGTAACCCCCTGCGCTTTCCCATGAACATCACAACAGAGGATGATGAAAAGGAAATTTATGTCATTAACGGCGGCCAGGGCAATATCCTCATCTACGGCCACGACTATTTCCCCCACCTGGTACTCGGGGCCGGTCGCGGCATTGACAGTCCGCAATGTATCTTCTTTGACATGGAGCAGGGCCGGGTCTACATCGGCCAGAACCTCACGGCCCAAAAGCCCAACAGGCTGACTATCTTAAACGCTGCCTTCCTGCCAGAAAAAGAGGTGACATTTACCACCATGCCCGGGGCCGAGACATTTGCGGCCACCAACGGCATGGTGGGTAAAAACGGTAAAATTTATCTGGTTGGCAACCAGAGCCGCGGGGCCCTGGTCCTTGACGACCAGGGGAATTTTTCCCACTGGCTCAAACCAATGGACAAACTTTTCCAAGACAAGGTCAAGACAACGGACAGCTCCGAAAAGAGGCTGGATCATCTTCTCGAAATGCAAAAAGAAGCCCTCGGCCCCAAAGAGGAGGTTTCGGCAGCGCCACAGGGGTTACCCGCTGAGCTCCTCCCCAAATCACGGAACACCATCCCCACCGACAAGGACAAGGATAAAGATCTACAGCCCGTCCTCCTCAATGATATTGCCATTGACAGTGACGGCCGCATCTTTCTGCTCAGCGAGGAGACGAGCAAGGTCTATGTCTATAGTCCGGGAGAAAAATTCCTCTTCTCCTTTGGCCAGAAGGGGGGGTCAACGGGCAAGATGAGCCGGCCGCGGGGGCTCAGTCTCGATGAGAAAAAAAAATGTCTCTACATTGTTGATTACATGCGGCACACCGTTTTGGTCTTTGATATGGCGGGCCGCTATATTTTTGAGTTTGGCGGCCGGGGGACAGGGCCGCTGTGGTTTAACTTCCCCACCGCTATTGATGTTGACAACCAAGGACAGGTGGTTGTTGCCGACCTTTTCAACAACAGAATCCAAATCCTGGAGAGCGATTTCGCCATCAGCTATCCGGTATTCGGCAACACCAAAGGCATGCTTCCAAAGCAAAAGGCCGGTAGCAAAAAAGAACTTAAACAGCCTTAAAAAGGCCGGCACTTTTACACCATCTTAGTTTGACAAGGAAAACGACTTGAGTCCTTTTAGAATCACATACATACTCTCAGCAGCCCTGGCGGCTCTCCTTTTTCTAGGGGAACCGGTCTGGGCTGCGCCTGAGTTTATTATCGTGGTCCACAAGGACAACCCGATCAGGCGGCTGCCGGCCAGCAAGGTCAAAAGTATCTTTCTCGGCAAGGAGCGGATGTGGCCTGATGGTTCGCCCATCACCCTGATCATGAACAAGAATGACGATATCCATGAATCTTTTACCAGAATGATGCTGCAAAAATCTCCGGCCCAGCTCTCCGTGTACTGGAAAAAAATCCTGTACAGCGGGGCCAGCATGCTTCCCCTTGCAGTAACTGATGACGAAGCGGTAAAGTCTTACATGAGCCTGCACAAAAACACGATCAGCTATATTGACGCTGACTCCCTTGATAAACAGGTGCGCAAGGTGGAGGTTACACCCTGAAAAAACGCTGGGGAAGTATCCGAACAAAAATCTGGCTCTGTGTTCTTGTCTCAATGGCCGGTTATTTTATTGCAACCCTCGCCAGTTTCTACTCGAACATGGGGCAATACGACCGCCTCTCCCACCTGGAGGAGACCTGGTTCCCCATGGCCTCTCTGGGCTCGGACATGCTCCACATCTTCAAGACCCAGATTGACCGCCATGAGGACGCCTTTCTCACCGGCGAGGAAGAGCTTGCCGACGAGATAAACGCCCTCCACTCCGTCCTCCTCGACAAGTTTAGCCAGGTGGAAGAAATCCTCTGCACCACCCCTCAGATCCCCGTGAACGTCGCAGACATCGAAAAGTTGAGGATGGACTACACAGCCCACCTTAAACTGGCCAAGGCCATTGAAACCTGGGCGGATGAGGCCATTGAGCTGACCCCGAAGCTGCAAAAGGAGATCCAGCAGCATGGCCGCCAGCAGCGTGACCTGCTGGAACGCTTTACCACTCTCGACAAAAAATTCGCCACCTGCTTCATCGAGGAGATCCAGCGCAACAAAATAAAAACTCTGCACACCACCTTTTTCCTCGGATTCCTCTTTCTCCTCGTGCTGCTCTGTGCCACCGTCATCATTGACAAGGTGGCTGACCGCCTGCTCATCAAACCCCTGGCCACCATCAAGGACAATGTCAAGCGCTTTGCAGTTTCCCAAGACATCATCGAACCCCAAAGGACAAGCAACTCTGACGAGGTGGGCATGCTGGCCTCGGCCTTCTGGGAGATGACCCGGGACCTCAAGGCCACCACGGTATCAAAAAAATATGTGGACAATATTATCCGCAATATGTCCGGTGCCCTGGTGGTCCTGAGCCCGGAAGGCCGAATTCAAAAAATCAACCAGCAGGCAATCCTCCTTTTTGACTACGATGAAACAGAGCTGATCAACCAGGAGGCCAACATTCTCTTTGTCGAATCTAAAGAGAACCCTACAAAAAACCTCAAACTCCTGGACAACTGGCCCTTCAAGGATGTCGAGGTCAACTGCCGCACCAGGAACGGCCGCATTTTCCCGGCCCACTTTTCCGGCTCGGTCATGGACAACGAATCCGGCACTGTAGTTGGCCTTGTCTGCGTTTTAAACGATATAACCGAGCTCAAAAACTCTGAACAGAAACTCAAACAGATGGCCCTCCACGATGCCCTCACCGGCCTGGCCAACCGCCATCTCTTTTTTGACCGTCTTGACTTGGCCACCCACGAGGCGGAGCGCAGCGGCAATAAGTTTGCCCTGCTCTTTCTTGACCTTGATAAATTTAAACCTATTAATGATACCCTGGGTCACGACATCGGCGACCTGGTGCTCAAAAATGTCGCCACCCGGCTCCAGAACCTGGTCCGAGCCGGCGACACCGTGGCCCGTATGGGTGGTGACGAATTCACCATTATCCTCAACGGGCTCCACGCAAAACAGGATGCGGAAAAAATTGCTGAGAAAATCATCCAGTGCATTGGCGTTCCCTTTGCCTTCGGCAACATATCGTGCAACTTGGGAGCCAGTATCGGCATCACCCTCTACCCCGACCATGGAACCCTGCCCGAACAGTTAATTAACAGAGCGGACAAGTCCATGTATCTGGCCAAGGCCCAAGGCCGAAACACCTACTGTTTCTACCAAGAAAAACAAGAGAGCCAGAGCTGAACAAACCACCATGGCCGACCAAAATATACACGCAAAAATAGCAGGAATCCTGAGCCGCAGCGGCAGTATCCGCAACAAGGTCTGGACCTGCGTGCTCATCGCCCTGGTCGGTTATTTTATCGCAACCCTGTCGAGCTTTTACTCTAACAGCCGCCAGGCCGTCCGCCTTACCCACCTCCAAGAGGTAGATATGCCCCTGGCCCTGCTCAGCGACCAGAGCCTGCAGGCCTATAAGGACCAGACAGAAAAGTATGAAAACGCCTTCCTTACCGGCGAGGCCGACCAGGCCGTCCTCGGTAATCGCCTCAGCGGCCGCATCATCGGGCTTTTTGAGGAAATGGCGGAAATGACGACCGGCGACCCGGTCTTTGACCATGACCAATATAATATCGACAACCTGTTAGACAGCTACAATGAGTTTTCCAGCCTGGCCTCCGAGGTCTACTTAAGCACCCAGGCAATTGAGACGTCCATAGAGCTCCAGAAAAAAATCCAGAAACTGGGGAGCATGCAGAGCAATA
>JBFFIS010000173.1:0-5881 GCA_041556375.1 Desulfurivibrionaceae bacterium
ATAGTCATATTCGATGCTTTCTATCTGCCTGATCTTTTCAGGCCCCAAAGAGCGCTTGGCAGCGATGCCGCCCAAAGGTATGGGGTGGCCGGTACTTTCCTCCCACCAACTACCAAGATCCTGAATACAGGCAAGGCCGTGATCCTGGAAAGTAAACCTGCTCTCGTGGATAATAACCCCGGCATCCACCTCCCCTCGAGACACAGCAGCCATGATCTGGTCAAAGACCATAACTTTGGTCTTAACCGGACAAGGGGCATAGAGCTGAAGCAGCATTGCCGCCGTGGTATACCTGCCAGGGATAGCGATTGTCGCCTTGGCCAGGTCGACCTGGTCCCCATGACGGCTGACCAACAGCGGGCCACAGCCCCTACCGAGGGCACTGCCAGCATCCAGCAAAACATATCTATCAAGCACGTGACCCAAGGCATGAAAAGACAGTTTTGTCACATCAAGCCGGCCTTCCAGAGCCCAGGCATTCAAACTCTCAACATCGGCGAGCAGGGGTTCGGCAAAAGCAAGGCCTTCACCACTGACAAGACCATGGGTCATGGCGTGAAAGATAAAGGTGTCATTGGGACAGGGAGAAAAGCCAAGAGAGAGCATGACTGTTACCTGAGGTAATCAGTGAGGAATTGTCCGGCAATCGAGCAACATTTTATTACCGCTTCCGGGAGGCGCCAGGTCGAAGTATCACGGTCCTCAACCATATTGCTCATACAGCGAAGCTCAAGCCAATCAAGGTCATAACTCTGGCAGACACGGGCTATTGCTGCGCCTTCCATGTTTTCGCTGATGGCCTTATAAGTCGCAGCCAGCATATTGCCGCGCTTTTGCGTAGCGCTTACGCAGTTTACCGACACAAAGGGACCCTGATGAATCTCCCAACAGCCGTCCTCACACCATTGTTGAAATTGCTCCGGCAAACGCCCTTGGCAAGGGAAAAACTGGTGCAAAACAAGCTCGGGAGAACCCAGAGGAATAAGGCGATCATCAAAGCAAATCGCCATATCACCAATAACCTCTGAGGAGGCGACACAGAGATCAAGAATTTCAAGACCGTTTCCCAGGAAGGCCCCGCCGACACCAACATTCATTACGCCACGAATATCACGACCATGGCGCTCAAGAAAGGAGGTCAGAGAGTGAGCCGTCTCAACCAGGCCAATACCGGTTACAAGGAAATTGATGTGCGGACTCTCGACAAACTGCTCCTGCAGAGGGGCAATCTCCTGGGCCGTAGCCGCGGTAACAAGAAGCATTTATCCTAAATAATCTTTGACGAGTTGACTACGGCCAAAGCCACAGTCAATATCAGTTTTGACCTTATTATTTTCATCAAGGACAACAACCTTGGGCTCAAAATCTACCAGGTCATCATCGTGATAAATGGCGTAGGAGACGATGATAATAAGATCGCCAATCATACCTTTGCGGGCCGCAGCGCCGTTGAGGCCGATGATGCCTGAACCGGCTTCGCCTTCAATGGCGTACGTATCCAGGCGTTCACCGTTGTTAATATTGTAGATCTTGATCTTCTCATAGGGCAGAATGCCCACCGCTGTCATCAACTCACTATCAATGGTCAGACTACCTTCATACATCAGGTCTGACTGGGTAACAGTGGCCTTATGAATTTTCGACTTCAACATATTTCTAAACATTATCTTCTCCATGGAGCAGGCGACCATTATCTATAAGTCTGGTCTTGCCGATGCGAACCGCCAAGACAAGTATGACATCAGCATCAATCGTCGCACTACTCTCTAAGGTATCCTTATTTATAAATTCAATATAATCTATATGGCAAGGGCCATGGTTACTAATGACATCACGAACAATCTTTTCAACTTGAGCACTCTGGCGTTCACCGCCACCAACATGCCTCCTGGCCTCCTGCAGACTATGCCACAGGCAGAGGGCTTGCTGGCGCTCATCCTGATTAAGGTAGGAGTTTCTGGAACTCATCGCCAGGCCATCACTTTCACGGACGATGGCGTGGCCAACTATCTCCACCGCAATATTAAGATCAGCAACCATACGGCGAATAACTGCCAATTGCTGAAAATCCTTTTCACCAAAGAGGGCAAATTGCGGCTGAACGATATTAAAAAGCTTGGCTACCACCGTGGTAACCCCGGCAAAATGATGAGGCCGGCTTTTGCCACAGAGCTTTGCGGTTATCCCTGAGACCGCCACCGTGGTTTGAAAACCAGGGGGATACATGTCCTCCGGTTCAGGGCAAAACAGGGCTGCCACCCCGGCCTCCCTTGCCTTGTCAGCATCAAGTTCAAAGGCCCGCGGATAGGAACCGAGATCTTCACCAGGGCCAAACTGGGTGGGATTAACAAAGAGAGAAACAACCACCTTGTCAGCTAAGCTTCCGGCCTTTGTCATCAGGGCCAGGTGGCCTTCATGAAAAAAACCCATGGTCGGCACCAAGGCAATACTCTGGCCCGCGGCCTGTATCTGAGCTGACCACCGAATCATGTCGGCAGTTGTTTTAATTATTTCCATAGCAGTTGTCGCACACCGCTCTGATAACCCCGGCCGACGACAACAGACCTCTAACTGGAGTGGTCAGCACTTATAAGGTATTAATTTTCTCCTGAACCCAGGTGCGCTGGTCAGGCTTAATATCATTTGAGGTATTTGCCTTTTCATAGGCATCCTTGGCCTTTGCCGCCAGGCCTTGTAGCTCGTAAACACGACCAGTCTCAATATAACCAAGGGCAGCGAAACCAGGCAGGGAACTCAGAGTCTGATAATATGGCAGAGCCAGGTCCAAGTCACCACTGAGTTCATGGGCGGCACCAGAAAATTGCTGCACCAGAGGAAACAGGGGATTGTCACGGTTTACTTCTTTACCCAGGGTTTGCAGGAGAGAGACAGCCTCGCCATACTGTTTTTGCCCCATGAACTCACCGGCAAGGGTCAGTTGACTCCAGAGGGCGGAACCGGTGGCCGGGAATTCTACGCTCACCTTCTCCAGAGATGCAGCCTTCTGGGCGCCATCAGTCATCCGGAGCGCCTGGGCAAGCTCTTGAGCGGCCTGATCGTTCTGGGTCGCCGTATAGTAACTGTAGTAATTCCAGGCGCAAATGGCACCAACGACGAGGACAAAAGTAATCTGCAAAAAGCGGGCGTTCTCTTCAATATAACTTTTTACCTTCGGAGGCAGATTAAGCTCATCAAGAAGGGTTCTTTTGGCTGCAGTTACTTCCTCAACATGTCTCTTGGTAAAGGCGTTGGATTCGTCCATTCAAGAAGTCCTTTTTTCTTTTTTGAAATTACTGTAAAAATTGCCCTAAGAGCATCTCGCTCTTCACGAAAATAAACCTGAATATATACAGGCTGAGATAGAAAAAATCAATATGTTCCCCTCTGGCCCCACACCCCCACCTTCCCTGCTTGTACCACGCCAAATTCAATCGGTCAGCGAGCTCACCACCAACATTACCCTGCTCCTGGAAAGTGAATTCCCCTTTGTGGCAATCAGCGGCGAAATCTCTAATGTCCGACGTCCCTACTCAGGCCACCTCTACTTTACCCTAAAGGATTCCCAGGCCCAGATACGTTGTGTCCTCTTCAAGAACCAACAGCGCTACCAGAAAAAACCTCTGGCCGACGGGGCCAAGGTCATCTGCAAGGGACGTCTTTCCGTTTATAAACAACGGGGTGAATACCAGATTATTGTCGACCACGTTGCCGACGAGGGGATCGGCAGTCTCCAGCTGGAATTTGACCGTCTCAAAGAAAAACTTCTGGATGAAGGCCTTTTCTCGCCTGCGACCAAAAAGAAGCTCCCGCCCTATGCCAGCAAGATCTGTCTCATTACATCTCCCACCGGAGCGGCGGTGCACGACTTCCTCAAAAAGGCCCTGGATCGGTATAACACCTTGGAGGTCGAAATTTTACCGGCCGCTGTCCAGGGAGATCGAGCCGCCAAGGAAATAAAGGCCCAAATCGGCGTGGCCAACAAACGCAAGTGGGCTGACATTATCATCCTCACCAGAGGAGGAGGCTCCCTAGAGGACTTAGCCGCCTTTAACGATGAGGAACTGGCCCGAGCCATCCATGCCTCCCAGATCCCTATAGTCTCGGCAGTAGGTCATGAGGTCGATTTCACCATTGCAGATTTTGCCGCAGATCACCGCTCTCCCACGCCCACAGCAGCGGCGGAGGAGGTTGTTTCTGAAAAAAAACAGCTCCTAACAAGCCTCAATCTCCTCCAAAAAAGAATGGCAAACGCCGTCACCACGAACCTGCAGAGGAAGAAAGAGCGTCTGAGCCACCTGGAAAAACTTCTCACTGATCCCCAAAAAATAATAGATCACTACCAGCTCAAGGTTGACCATCTGACCCTCAACCTCACTCACCTCTTTGCCAAGAAAAATGACCGGGCCAGAAAAAGCCTTGAGCTATGCCGCCAGCAACTGGCTGCGCTGAATCCGGCCAGAGAAATTGCCACAGCAAAAACACGCTGCACCACCCTCACCGCCCAACTTAATCAGGCCATGAAGGACAAGCTGCAGCTGTGCAGACAACGACTGGCAAACCAGGCCACTCACCTTGAGGCCATAAGCCCATTAGCCGTTTTGGCCAGAGGCTATGCCCTGGCCATGACTGAAGACAAGAGGATTATTCGTAGCGTCCGCCAGGTGGAGACAGGAGACCCTATAGATGTGAGGGTTGATGATGGAACGATTAGGGGAGTGGTTAAGAATACAAGGAGAAACTAAGAAAATTGGTCGGGATGAGAGGATTTGAACCTCCGACCCCCTACCCCCGAAGCAGGTGCTCTACCAGACTGAGCCACATCCCGACCTGTGAAGCTATTTGTTATAGTGCTCTTTTTTTAAAAAATCAACAAAGGGCTTCTTAAAAAAAATCCCTGTGAAATAATAAAAAAAGCGTAATAGCTAGAGCTACTACGCTTTTTTTATTTCCGTCTCCCCGGTCCAACGAAGGACTCACGGAAATACTATTCACACTTTTTAACCTTCTTGAGGAATCCCCAAGAAGGTTGTACCGTGAATGTAAACTACTTTACGGCGTCTGCCAGCTTGCTACCAGGCTTGAAACGGGCAACAGTACGAGCGGCAATCTTGATAGTAGCACCAGTCTGGGGGTTACGACCCTGACGAGCAGCTCTATTAGAGGTTGAGAAAGTCCCGAAACCGACCAGCGTTACTTTATCACCACTTGAGAGTGCGTTGGTGATTGAATCAAGAAGACCAGTTAATGCTTTTTCAGCAGCAGCTTTACTGATACCAGCAGCAGAAGCCATGTTGTCTACCAATTCACTTTTATTCATTCTCTTTTCTCCTCGTGTTACAATTTGGGGGTGAATGTTCTCGTCAGTATGAAATTGTACTAAACGAGAAGTGGTTGTCAAATAAAACTATCTGTTTTTTATAGATATTTTCGAATATCATTCTTTGACAATTACAAAAGGAAGAATTTCAACCCATCCAGGGGGTAGTTTTCAAGAAAGTTTTTTAGAGCATTCTTTAATAGCTAAAACTCAGCAATAGCCTGTACTGTAGGCATTTCAAGGCAAGATACCCGGTCGTTCAGAAAGATCAAGAAAAACTTTTGAAAAACTGAGTTCTAGCATTTTTTTTTCAATATTTCTCCGCACATCAGGTAGTAAAGCCCTTTGTAAATCACCCTCCTTGAATGTCAGGACAATTTTGTCATGATCGGGATATGCCCGGGTTCCAGCAAAACCAAGATCCCGTAAATCTGCCTCAGCTTGTTCGACCTGACGCAGCCCGGCTAAGCTAATAGTTGCGGGTCTTGCAATACGGGTGGCTAGACAGGAATCACTGGGCCTGTTCCAGGATGGAAGGCCCAGTGACCGGCTGACTTCCCGGAT
>JBFFIS010000174.1:0-5866 GCA_041556375.1 Desulfurivibrionaceae bacterium
GCCTGTGCAAAGCCCTGCTGGACACCTTCGCGCCCGGCCTGCAAACGCTCGAGATCATCACCGGCGCCGGACAGGACAAATTCGGCAATACGCTCAGCGGTCTGGGTCACCCCGAAATACCCATCCTCGGCAATGAGCACCTGGGCCTCTTCAGGGCTGAGCTCGGTGAGCGGCTTACCATTATACTCCATGGCCTCAAGATCAAGACCCTTGCCAACGGTCTGCTGCTCAACGCCGGACTGGGTTGTAAAACTGTCCTTGGCCTCACTCTTGACCACCGACAGAAATTCGACCAATTTTGCCTTCATGGAAAGTCTAACATCCACTTCAGCAACCTTGTCGGGCTTATGCTCACCCTTGTCCTTGGCGGCCCCTGCCTTGGCAAATTTTTCCGGCACTGCTTTAAATTGTTGCCCCTGAATTTTAGTTTTGCCGATGTCGACCATAGCTCCACCTCCCCCGAACATATTTTCCTGAAATTTAAAAACCTAAATAATAAATATAAGACAGGAGAAACAGAATGGGAACAGTAGGTGTTACGATAATTCCAAACGGAGCTGGGCTACCTTCTCATCGGCCAGATACTCGTCAAAGGGCACCATCCGGTCAATAACACCACCCGGCAGAATTTCGACAATGCGGTTGGCAATCGAGGCGACGAACTGGTGATCGTGGGAGGAAAAAAGCACGACCTCAGGGAAATCGATAAGACCATTATTGAGGGCGGTGATCGACTCCAGGTCAAGATGGTTGGTAGGTTCATCCAAAATCAAGGCATTGGCGTCAGAGAGCATCATCCGCGACAGCATGCAGCGGACACGCTCACCACCGGAGAGAACCGAGGTCTTTTTCAGGGCCTCTTCGCCGGAAAACAGCATCTTGCCCAGGAAACCACGGGCAAAGCTCTCACCTTCGGTGGCCGGTGTAAAACGCCCCAGCCACTCGACGAGATTGGCGTCGTCCTGAAAAAAGGCGCTGTTCTCCTTGGGGAAATAGGAGTGGGACATGGTCACCCCCCAGCGGTAGCTGCCGCTATCTGGGGCCATCTCACCGGCCAGAATGGCAAAAAGGGTGGATTTCGCCAGGCTGTTGGTACTACCGACAAAGGCGATCTTATCGCCCTTATTCACCGTCAGAGTCAGATTGCTCAGCACGGCTACTCCGTCCACCTCTTTACTTAAGTTGTCGATCTCCAGGATGGTATCGCCACAGGGCCGGCCGGCCTTAAAGTGGATGAAGGGATATTTACGCGAGGAAACCGGCATATCCTCAATGGTGAGCTTATCGAGCAGCTTTTTCCTGGAGGTGGCCTGTTTGGCCTTGGAGGCGTTGGAAGAGAAGCGGGCAATAAAATCCTGGAGCTCCTTGGCCTTGGCTGCTGTTTTCTTATTCTCGTTTTGTTTTTGCTGGAGGGCGAGCTGACTGGCCTCGTACCAAAAATCATAATTACCGACATAGACGGTAACACGGCCAAAATCGATATCCGCCATATGGGTACAGACCTGGTTGAGGAAATGACGGTCATGGGAGACGATGATCACCGTGTTGGTGAAACGCTCAAGGAAGTGCTCAAGCCAGGTAATGGAATCGATATCCAGATTGTTGGTGGGCTCATCGAGAAGCAGAACATCTGGGTTGCCGAACAGGGCCTGGGCCAGCAGAACCCGGACCTTCTCACCACCCTCAAGATCCTTCATCTTTTTTTGGTGGAGCTCCTCGCTGATACCGAGGCCTGCCAGCAGGGTTCCGGCCTCGGCTTCGGCCTCATAACCGTTCATTTCACCAAACTCGGCCTCTAGCTCGCCGCTGCGGATACCATCTTCGTCGGTAAACTCGGTCTTGGCATAGATGGCCTCGCGTTCAGCCATGATCTCATAGAGACGGGGATGGCCCATGATCACGGTATGCAGAACGCTCTCCTCGTCAAAGGCGAAATGGTCCTGGCGCAGCATGGCCAGGCGCTGCCGTGAACCGATTGAGACCTCGCCACGATCAGGTTCGATTTCTCCGGCCAGTATCTTTAAAAAGGTAGATTTACCGGCACCATTGGCGCCAATCAGGCCATAGCAGTTGCCAGGGGTAAACTTAATATTAACGTCTTGAAAGATGACCCTCTTGCCATAGGAGAGAGCGACATTGGCGGCATTTATCATGATAATTCCGTGTCATTTCTCACTGGCCAAAGCCCATGGTTGGCCAGTGCTTAAAAATAAAAAGCCACAGGGAGTCCCTGTGGCTACGATGCTGAGTCTCTATAGCATTTTTGGGGGCCTGACAGCAACGACTTTCCGCTAGCTATTTTGACTTCCTCAATAACAGCAAGAAGTTAGAGCGACAGGGATCGCCAGTTGGAGAGGGACAATATCCTGCCTCGCAAAACCAATTATAATATATTTTTTTCTGGCAGACAGCAGCCGAAAATTGCTATCTGCCATGGGCAAAAATGCCAGTATATCTGGCGGTAGATCGCCCCAGGGAACCTGACATATTCATATCACGAATTTCATTTGACAAGTCACTTCTTTTATTCATAGCTTTAAGATAAAGGAGCAAAAAAGCAGCCGCCGTGACGTAGGTACTCAGCCACTGGCCCAGCAAAGAGAAGACCTGCAGGATCCGCCTGCACGGTTTTAGGAAAAACAAAATTTTCTCTGAGGACATCGCTATGAACATGACAGAAATAAAGGGAAAGGCCAAAGGTCTTGGGGTAAAAATCGGCAATCTGCGCAAGACTGATCTTATTCGTGCCATCCAGACTAAGGAGGGCAACTTCCCCTGCTTTGAATCAGCCAAGGAATACTGCGCCGAGAAGGCCTGCTGCTGGCGCGATGCCTGCCTGCCCTCCAAGAAAACCATCAAAGCCTGGGAAAAGAAAAAGAACACCTACACAAAAAAGGTGACGACTGAACTTAAGGATCTCAAAAAGGAGCTTGCTGCTCTTGAGAAAAAGACCAAGAGCATGGTGGGCAAGGGCAAAAAAGAGGCCCTGGACGACATTAACAAGATTGAAAAAATGAGGGTAACGCTCACCAAGAAAATCCAAAAGCTTGCCGCCGACAGCGAAGACGCCTGGAAAATCGCAAAAAAAGGCATTGACGCTGCCTGGGACGACCTGAGCAAGGCCTTTAAGAAGGCGGCCAAGAAGTTCAAATAAATGCAGCCTGGCAGGGAGAAAACAGACCCTGCCGCCTTGGGTCAGCGCAGCGCAGAAGTCATATATGCCTGGCTCAGACAGGACCAAAGGGGCTGAGCTGTGAAGAAAGAAATTAAGAGCGAAAAGCTCCCCATAAAACTCTGGCTCGACGACATTGATGAAGGGGCCCTGGAACAGGCCAGACATCTGGCCAACCTGCCCTTCATCCATAAGCACATCGCTGTTATGCCGGATGCCCACCTGGGTTACGGCATGCCCATTGGCGGTGTTATGGCCACCCATGATGTCGTCATCCCCAACGCCGTCGGTGTTGATATCGGCTGCGGCATGTGTGCTCAGCAGACCTCACTGACCAGCATCAGCACTGATAAGCTCACGGAGATCATGGCCGGCATTCGTCGGCGTGTGCCCCTGGGCTTCAAGCACCATAAAAAGAAACAAAACAGCGAACTCATGCCCAGGCCCTCGGCAGGGCTGGCCCTTGCCGAGCTGCCCATTGTCCACCAGGAGTACAATAATGCCCGGACCCAACTCGGCACCCTGGGCGGCGGCAACCATTTCATCGAAATCCAAAAGGGCAGTGATGGCCATATCTGGATCATGATTCACTCGGGCAGCCGCAACTTGGGCTTCAAGGTTGCCAATTTCTACAATAGGCTGGCCTGCCAGCTCAACGCAAGTTGGGGTTCGAAAATCCCCCCCAAGTGGCAGTTGGCGTTTCTGCCCATCGACTCACCGGAGGGCCGCCAATATCTCGCCGAGATGGCCTACTGCGTTGACTTTGCCCTGGCCAACCGGACCTTCATGATGGAACAGATCAAAAATGTCATCCAGCATGTCATGGCGCCGGTGACCTTCAGCTCCTTTATCAATATCGCCCATAACTATGCCGCCATGGAAAGCCATTATAAACACAATGTCATAGTGCACCGCAAAGGGGCGACCAGGGCCCTGGCCGGTGAGTACGGTATCATCCCCGGCTCCCAGGGGGCTCCGAGCTATATCGTCCGCGGCAAGGGCAATGAGGAGAGTTTCCAGTCCTGCTCCCATGGGGCTGGCCGTAGAATGGGCCGCAAGCAGGCCCAGCGCCAGCTTGACCTTGAACAGGAAATCCGCAACTTAGATGAACAGGGGATCATCCATGCCCTGCGCTCCCGCCGCGACCTTGACGAGGCGGCCAGTGCCTATAAAGACATCGACAGGGTAATCGACGACCAGCTTGATCTCGTTGAGGTCGTTGTTTCCCTGCGCCCCCTGGCGGTAATCAAGGGCTAAGCCACCCGCCCCCTGGCAAAAATAGAGTTGCTCCCCAGACCAATCACAATAGGTATAGATATGGAGCGCATTAAGGTTGTCAAAACCGACATAACCACCCTGGCCGTCGATGCCATTGTCAACGCCGCCAATAATTCATTACTGGGAGGCGGTGGGGTTGATGGTGCTATTCATCGGGCGGCCGGCCCAGATCTTCTGGCCGAGTGTCGGAGCCTTGGAGGGTGTCAGACGGGGAGTGCCAAGATCAGCAAGGGGTACAATCTGAAAGCCCACTATATTATTCATACCGTCGGCCCGGTTTGGCAGGGCGGCAACAACGGAGAAGGAGCCCTACTTGCCTCGTGCTACCAGCAATGCCTTGGCCTTGCTGTCAAGCACGGCATCAAGACCATGGCCTTCCCTGCTATCAGTTGTGGCGTCTATGGCTTTCCCATCCGCCAGGCCTGCCATATTGCCATCCGCGAGGTCTGGGACTTTCTGAACACTAACACGACAGTGGCGCAAATTATCTTTGCCTGCTTCCATGATGACATAAAGACCGCTTACCAACAGGAACTGGCCCTCAAGGGTCCAGAGGGCAACACCTGCTAAGAGGCGTAAACTCCCGGCCCAGAACCGGCGACTTCCCTCCCCGGCTGGTTAGGCCAGAGCGGCAACAAGTTTCACCATCATCTGCGAGAACTTGCCTTTCAAGACCACCTCTGCCCTATCAGCAAGCACAGGTTCTGTGTTGATCTCAATAATTTTCCCACCCTGAGTACGGACAGTTGCCGGCACGGTGGCGGCCGGCACCACCTGACAAGAAGTACCAACGACAATAAGCACATCAGCCTGGTGAACCAGCGCTTGGCTTTGCACCAAGGCGGTCGGCGGAATCTGCTCATCAAAAAAGACAATATCCGGCTTGAGCACACCATGACAGTGGGAGCAGGTCGGCGGCATATCCTGCTTTTGAATATCAAGGCGGGAATATGAACTGCGACAATGCAGACAGGTGAAAGAGTCCAAGGAACCGTGGAACTCGACAACGTTTTTGCTGCCGGCCTTGTGGTGCAGCCCGTCAATGTTTTGAGTAATGATACCAGCCAGGAGCCCCATGGCCTCAAGCTCTGCCATGGCCAGATGTCCGGCGTTAGGTTTGGCATCGACAATAGAGACTAGCTCAGCCAGCATCTGCCAAACCTTAACCGGATCCCTCTTAAAGGCCCCCAGGGTGCCATACTCCATGGGGTCATACCTGCTCCACAAACCATCCCGGCTTCTAAAATCAGGAATACCGCTTTCGGTACTCACCCCGGCCCCGGTGAGGGCGATGGTTTTCCGCGAACCCTTCAAAAGGCGGACAGCTGTAGAAATTGGTTCAACCATGGCATTTCTCTTCAGTGCTCTTTAAACGGGGCTCTAACTGTTGCCAACACGTATAAACACTTCACTTTA
>JBFFIS010000175.1:0-5825 GCA_041556375.1 Desulfurivibrionaceae bacterium
CCGAAGGGTCAGTGGACCTTTGTCGCCTGGCAGGATTGACCCCTGCTGGGGTCATCTGTGAGATAATGAAGGAAGACGGCACCATGGCCCGCATGCCCGATCTAGAGGTCTTTGCCAAGGAGCATGATCTTAAGATTGTCACCATTGCCGATCTCATCGCCTATAGAATGCAGAAGGATACCCTGGTTCATCGTGATGCCGAGACCAAGATGCCCACCCGCTTCGGTGGCGAGTTCAAGGCTGTTGTCTATGGTAATGACGTTGATGCCTACGAGCATGTTGCCCTTGTTAAGGGTGATATCACTGGAGATGAGCCGGTTCTGGTTCGTGTCCACTCCGAGTGTCTCACCGGTGATGTCTTTGGTTCCATGCGTTGCGACTGCGGCAGCCAGCTCCATGCCGCCATGCAGATGGTTGGCAAAGAGGGTAAGGGCGTCATTCTTTACATGCGGCAGGAGGGTCGCGGTATTGGTCTGGCCAATAAACTGAAGGCCTACGCCCTTCAAGACCAGGGCATGGATACTGTTGAGGCCAACCTCAAGCTCGGCTTCAAGCCTGACCTCCGTGATTATGGTATTGGTGCCCAGATTCTCCGTGATCTCGGCGTCCGCAAAATGAAGCTGATGACCAATAACCCCAAGAAGATCGTCGGCCTCGAGGGCTACGGCATTGAGGTGGTTGACCGGGTGCCCATCGAGTCAAACCCTGTTCCTGAAAATTTAGGCTACCTGCAGTGTAAGCGAGATAAAATGGGACATTTATTGGAATTTGATGATTAATAGCCCCTGATTTTTATTGATTAATTCCCCCTGGAGAAAAACCATGGCAAAATATATTGAAGGAAATTTAAGCGCTGACGGAAAAAAGTTCGGCATCATTGTGGCTCGTTTTAACAGCTTTATCGGTGAGCGCCTCCTGGAAGGGGCCATCGACACCTTGATGCGCTCCGGCGCCAGTGACGATAATATCGAGGTTCTCCGGGTGCCTGGCGCCTATGAGATCCCCCTGGTGGCGCAGAAGATGGCAAGGTCGGGGCGCTATGACGCTGTGATCTGTCTTGGCGCCGTCATCCGCGGTGCCACCCCTCATTTTGATTTTGTCGCCAATGAAGCAGCCAAGGGTATCGCGCAGGCCAGTATGGAAGCCGATCTGCCCATTATCTTCGGCATCCTGACCACTGATACTATTGAGCAGGCCATTGAACGGGCTGGTACCAAGGCTGGCAATAAAGGGGCCGACTGTGCAATGACGGCTATTGAGATGGTTAATCTCCTGGCCCAGTTTTAAAATTCTAATTTTGTCAACAATCTGAAGGGGCGCGTCTGATCAAAGTGATCGACGTGTCCTTTCTGGTTTTAATGACTGGTGGACTAAAAGATGACAGGATTACGCCGAAAGGCCCGGGAGCTTGCCCTGCAATGTCTCTATCAGATTGACCAGAGCGGTGACCCTGATGCGGATATTGAGCTTATTCGCCAGAATTTCCAGGCCACCAAAAAGGCCGTTGATTATGGCAGTGTGCTCGTAAATGGCGTCAAGGACCATCTAGGTGACCTCGACAGCCTTATTGAGAGCCATTCTGAGAATTGGAAGGTGAGCAGGATGGCTGTTGTTGACCGTAATATCCTGCGCATCGCTTTTTACGAAATGCTCCATGTCGCTGATGTTCCTGATGCCGTGGCTGTCGACGAGGCCATTGAGATTGCCAAACGTTTCTGCACCGATGAAGCGCCGGCCTTTATAAACGGTATCTTGGATGCTTTCTCCAAGACCAGGCCGTCGGCACAATAAAAGGGTTCCGACACTTTCTGCACCATAAAAAAAACAACAAGGGGATGAATGGCACCACGCGACGCAAAGGAAAACCTTGGTAATGAATTTCGGCCCCATTTCGGCCTTGAGGTCATCGCTGTCCTGGGACTGGTCGTTTCTTTTTTCTTTCTTCTCTCCCTGGTCAGCTTTTCTGTGCCGGGCAGTGCCACTGAAATCGCCAATTGGGGTGGGGCAGTCGGTCAGCTTCTGGCCACGGCCCTTATGAGCTTCCTGGGCTTTTCCTCCTTCTGGATTCCCTTTCTCCTCATTCTCCTCTCCCTGGCCCTTTTTGTGCCCGATGCCATTGTCAAACGGCTGCCCTACATCTGTCTGGGCTGTACCGGCCTCATGGTGGCAAGCTCTACCATGTTGGCGGCCATCGGCCTGCAGGAAATCGCCCTCCTTGACCGGGTTTACCCCTTGGGGGGGTATCTTGGCAATAAGGTTTATGGCCTTACTGCCGCCTATTTCGGCGGCCCTGGCGCGGTCCTCTTCTCCTTTGCCCTTTTTTTCCTGTCCTTCATGATCCTGTTACGATTTTCACCCTACCTGGTGAGCAAGTGGATCGCTTCCAGCGTCAAGGGAATATGGATCTTCTGGCGGGCCCGGCGCATTGATCAAGACGAAGAGCAAAAAAGTCTCGGCCAAGAAAAAGCCAGCCCACAGACCAAGACCAGGAAGAAGAAGGTCAAGGCCCTTGATGACGAGCCTCGTATTATGCCGGCGGTGAAAGAACCCATCCGTCTCAAGGTTGAAGATGATGATACGGAATTTGAGCCGGTGCCGGTTGAGCCGGGCGAGTACCAGTTGCCCACCCTGGCCCTCCTTGATAAGCCGGACAACGAGGAGATTTTTGTCGATAAGGAGCATTACCTGTCGGTGAGTATGCTGCTTGAGGCCAAGCTTGATGAGTTTGGCGTCCGTGGCAAGGTTACCGGGATTTCGCCCGGGCCGGTGGTCACCACCTATGAGTTTGAGCCTGCTGCCGGCGTTAAGATCAATAAGGTCGTGTCCCTGGCCGATGATCTGGCCTTGGTGTTAAAGGCGGAGAGCGTCCGGGTTGTCGGTTCTATTCCCGGCAAGGCTGCCCTTGGTATTGAGATACCGAATCCCAATCGTCAGATCGTCTACGTCCGTGACCTCATGGCCACCTCCAAGTTTCAACAGGCCGGATCCATGCTTACCCTGGGGTTGGGGATGGATGTTGTCGGCAACCCGGTTACCGCCGATCTGGCCAAGATGCCCCATCTCCTTATTGCCGGTGCCACCGGGGCCGGCAAGAGTGTGGCTATTAACACTATCATTTGCTCCATTCTCATGCGGGCCACCCCCGAAGAGGTGCGCCTCTTGATGGTTGATCCGAAACGCATCGAACTTTCCACCTATGAGGGTATCCCCCATCTTCTTCACCCCGTGGTGGTCGATCCGAAAATGGCAAGCCGTGCCCTGCAGTGGGCTGTGAAGGAGATGGAGCGCCGCTATTCTCTTATGGAGGAAGAGCGGGTCAAGAGCTTTGTCTCCTATAACAACAGCGTCGAGGAAAAGCTGCCCCTCATTGTTATCATCATTGATGAGCTGGCCGATCTGATGATGGTCTCCTCCAAAGATGTCGAGGGCTCTGTGGCCCGCCTGGCTCAGATGGCCAGGGCTGCCGGCATGCATCTTATTCTGGCCACCCAGCGGCCCTCGGTGGATGTGCTCACCGGTCTTATCAAGGCCAACTTCCCCACCAGGATGTCCTTCAAGGTCTCTTCGAAGATCGATTCCCGGACCATTCTTGATACCTCCGGGGCCGAACATCTGCTGGGGGCTGGCGATATGCTCTTCCTGCCGCCCGGCACAGCGCGGCTGCAGCGTATTCATGGTGCCTATATTTCCGAAAAAGAGACAGAACGGATTGTCGAGTTTCTCAAACAGCAAGGCTCAGCCACCTATGATGAGGAGATGATAAAGTCGGTTGTCGATGAGCCAGGCCTGGGCGGTCTCGACGGTGAGGAGTACGACGACAAGTATGACGAGGCAGTGGCCATTGTCTGTGAGACGGGCCAGGCCTCAATCTCGGCAGTGCAGCGCCGTCTGCGCATTGGCTACAACCGGGCAGCCCGGATTATCGAAACCATGGAACGCGAAGGACTTGTCGGCCCGGCCGACGGCGCCAAGCCCCGAGAGGTTTTGGCCCGGCGCGACTATTGATGGTGAGCCGCTACATTTCACTTGCGGAATCATATAAAGAGCAATAGAGTAACACTCTTTTGAAAAAGGTAACACGGTCATGTTGAAACGTTTTTCCATTTCCCTTGAAGAAGACCTGCTCGAAGATTTTGATGAATTTATTCGCCAGCAGCGCTATGAAAACCGCTCCGAGGCCATTCGTGACCTGATCCGTAGCTCGTTTATTAAGGAGGAGTGGCAGGGTGATAAAGATGTCATGGGGGTGATTACCCTGGTTTATGACCATCATCAGCCCAATCTTCAGGAAAAGGTTACTGAGCTCCAGCATGATTATCATCACCAGATCGTTTCCACCACCCATGTCCATATGGACCACCATAACTGTCTGGAGGTCATTATTGTCCGGGGCAAGGCAGCGGAGTTGACAGAGTTGGCCAACATGCTCAGTTCCCTGCGTGGCGTCCGCGATGGCAAGCTGGCCATGAGCTCCACTGGCAAACATCTCCATTAAAAGATGAGCACGGCAGTGGTTCGGCACTGTGCTGTGTGAGGTTCCCTCGGGAACTTTTTTTTAGGCATTTGGTAATACATAATTATGATATGTGTTACCGGTAAAGGATAGAGGGCAGAGTATTATGCATCTTGCCGAGGGTATTCTCTCAGGGCCGATACTTTTAAGCGGTGGCGTTCTTGCTATTGCCGGCACTGCTATTGGTCTGAAGAGAATTGATCAAGAACGGATCATGACCACCGCTATGCTTTCAGCCGCCTTTTTTGTGGCATCGCTGGTTCATGTCCCCATCGGCCCGGGCAGTGTCCATCTGCTTCTAAATGGTTTAATGGCCCTGCTTCTTGGCTGGGGCTGCTTCCCGGCAATTTTGGTGGCCCTCTTGCTACAGGCCATATTCTTCCAGTTTGGTGGCTTTACGGTTCTGGGCGTTAATGTTGTTATTATTGGCGGTTCGGCCCTGCTCGGTTCACTTTTCTTCCGTAAATGGCTGGCGGTACCCCAGAGAAGGGCCATGGCCGGTTTTTTGGCCGGTTTTTTATCCGTGGCCTTGGCCGCCCTGCTCATGGCCCTGGTTTTGGTAAGCACCGATCAGAATTTTCTGGCCACGGCCCAGGTGGTATTTGTCGGCCATCTGCCCGTCATGGTCGTGGAAGGAGTGATCACCATGTTTGTCGTTAGCTTTCTTGCCAGGGTACAGCCGGAGATCCTTGGTATTAAGAAGCCGTGAAAGAATATCTGGAGAGAGTTATGGGTCTTTGTTTGTTAACTGATTTTAATGTGCTGGGGCGCAGAGTAGCTGGGGCGCTAACTGTTGTTATTCTCATTTCTTTCTGTACCTCTGCTGCTTATGCCCACAAGGTCCATATCTTCGCCTATGCCGATGGTGATGAGGTGAAAACAGAGAGCCGTTTTAATGGCGGCCGGTCGGCCCGCAACTGTACTGTCAATGTCCATGATGTTAGTGGTGGCGATGTGGTGGCCACTGGTAAGACTGACGATCAGGGCCATTATAATTTCTCGCAGCCAGCTCGTGGCGGTGATCTCGATATCATTATTAGCTGTGGTGACGGCCACCGGGGTTCCTGGCGGTTTGAGGCTGAGGAGTATGTCGCTGCCGGGGGCGAGGCAGATTCTCATGTTCATCCTCAGCCCGAGCATGCAGCCCCACAGGTGGATGATAGTCATGAGGCCGTGCTGAGAAAAATCATCGCTGAAGAGGTGGAGAATAAGGTGGCCCCCCTGCGCCGTGAACTTGCGCGGCTCGCCGAGCGCGAGACTGGCCTGCAGGATATTCTCGGCGGTATCGGTTATCTCTTCGGTCTGGCCGGTC
>JBFFIS010000176.1:0-5801 GCA_041556375.1 Desulfurivibrionaceae bacterium
AGAGAGGTGCCCACCGCCGCCATGGTCAGTCCGATGACGAGGTCGGAAACGCCGAAATAAATGGCAACATCCACCGCGCCGCGGATAAAAAAATCTGAGCCTTTGGCAAGGGCAAGCAGGCCGGCGCAGCACAGTACGATGATGAAAAAATATGAGGCGGTTTCCTCGGCGATAGATTCGGCCTTGCTGGCTGGATGGCTATACACATACCAGGTATACCAAATGAGCAGCCCGATAAAGATAAGGCCGGTGAAGCGGCCAAAATAGCCAAACCAGGTGATGGCGGCAAAGATGCAACCGGCCGCCAGTACGGCCCATAACTCCAGGCGTAGCCGGGTATAATGAACGAAAAGAGGGCGCAGCAGGGCCGAGATGGCCAGGATGAGGCCGATGTTGGCGATATTGGAGCCGACAACATTGCCCAGCATAATATCGGGATGACCCTTGCTGTTTGCCGCCAGACTGACAAAGAATTCCGGCATCGAAGTGCCAAAGGCCACGACGGTCAGGCCGATGAGCAGGGGTTTCATTCCCAGCCTGGCCGCGAGCTTTATGGCGCCGGAAACCAGTAATTCTCCACCGGCAACCAGCAGGCTCAGGCCGGCAAAAACGGCGATAAAGGAAAAGGTGATTGATGAGTATGTTATGTCCATTGCTTAATGCAAAAAATCCTTAGGGTGAAAGGGCAGGGCGGCGGCAGCCAGCTTTTTAAGCTCTTTTTTGATCTGCTCGGCCGGTACCAGGGGCGGCATCATGGTGAGAATTTTTTCCAGAGGCTGGGGAGGTTTGATACGCATCTTCTCTTCCATGGATTCATTAAAGCCACTGGTGATGGCACCTTCAAGTTTACCACCAACCTCACCCCCTGAGTCCATGCCCCGTAAAAAGCCCATGATTGAGCTGATATCATTCTTTCGGTAAAAAAGCTCTATCTCCTCGGCCAGAATTCCGTGACTGGTGGCGAGCTGGGCATAGTTTTCCCGGAAGGCATCAACATGGACGACCAGGTCGTCATAACAGCCAAGGAGCAGTTTTGTAAAGCGGCCGCTCCAGGTAAGACCCCAGACCTTGACATCTTTAAAGAGCCGGGCCTTGATGGTGGGCGATTCGCGGACATACATATCGAGGAAGAAATCGCGCTCCAGGCCGGACAGGTAGAGAAAATCCCAGATTAGATCAGGGTCGTTGAGAATGATGTAGATTCTCGTCAGGTCAATGGCTACCTTCTGCTCGATGAGCATGAAGGCGGCAATGCTTTCATTAAGGGCCTTGGTGTCTTCTTCAATGAGCTTCCGGAAGCTGAAATAACGTTCGGCAAGATCCCGTTTGATCTCGATGTTTAAAAAATCGGTGATGTCACTGTCCATGCGACCGTCCTTTTGGTGAAAGGTGTTTTTGAACTATAATCAGGGGCCTGGGCGGGGAGCAATGTTTTTCGAATTTTTAGGTGATTTCAAAGTGTTTATCTAAAGCATTCTGCGCACTTGTCATAACATGTTGATCTTTCATGTAGTTTTACTGTCTTGGGGTAAGGAAAGCCTCTTCCCTCCGCTGTTTTTTTATGATATCTTTGCCACCGTGTTTTCTTGTTTTTTTAAGGAGCTTCAGCCGCCATGACTATGTCCCACGACAATACAGCTCAACTGGTAAAAGATGCAGCTGATATTGTTGAAGTGATCAACGAGCATGTGCCTCTCCAAAAAAGAGGAGGGCGCCATCTCGGTCTCTGTCCTTTCCATTCGGAAAAAACCCCTTCTTTTTCGGTAAACCAGGATCGCGGTTTTTTTCACTGTTTTGGCTGTAAGGAAAGCGGTGATGTGATCTCCTTTATGATGAAGTACCATTCGCTCTCTTTTCTTGATGCCCTTAAGGAATTGGCGCAGCGCTACGGTATCGCCATTGACGACAGGGAGCTGAGCCCGGAAGAAAAGGCCCGGGCTGAAAAACGCAAGCAGCTTTTTGCCGTTAACGAGGTCGCCACTGATCTCTATCATGATTTCCTTGTCAACAATCCCAAAGCTGAACCTGCCCGCCGCTATCTCGAAGACCGGCGCATCCCCCTGGACGTTATCAAGTCGTTTCGGTTGGGCTATGCTCCCGACAGTTGGGACTTTCTCGGCAAATATCTGGTTACGAAAAATATTGACCACCACACAGCCGTTGAAGCCGGCCTTTTGGTGGCTAAGGACGGCGGCGGCTCTTATGATCGTTTTCGTAAGCGCATCCTCTGTCCAATTTTTTCTATGGCTGGCGAGGTTTCCGGCTTTGGCGGCAGGATTCTTGGCGAAGGTCAACCAAAATATTTAAATACGCCGGAAACAGCCGTTTTCGACAAGGGTAAGACCCTTTTTGGCCTTTATCAGACCAAAAAGGCCCTGCAGGCCAGCAAGCGTTGCGTGTTGGTTGAGGGTAATTTTGATCTGCTCAGTATGGTCGCCACCGGGGTCGGCAATGTCGCCGCTCCTTTGGGCACGGCCTTGACCCTCCAGCATGTCCGCCTGTTGAAGAGGTATGTGCCTGAGGTGGTTTTGCTGTTTGACGGCGATCAGGCCGGGATGAAGGCTGCCATGCGTAGCGTCCCTTTTTTCCTCACCGAACAGCTTGAGGGAAAGGTGGCCGTTTTGCCAGAGGGTCATGATCCTGACACCTTTTTGCGGGATGAGGGCAAGGTGGCCATGGAGGATTTACTCGCCAAGGCCTTTAGTCTGCCGGATTTCATCTTTGGCAGATTTGTCGAGGAGTATGGTCTGGGCGTTGAGGGCAAGGGTAAAATTATTCGCGAGCTGCAGCCCCTCATCAAGGCAATTGGCAATGATCAGCTTCAACGTTCTGTTTTTATTGCGCATTTTAGTGAGAAGCTCGGCCTTGATCCCAGGGAGGTCGCCGGCCATTTTCAGGTCGGAGGGAGTGAAAAACCGGCGCCACCTCGACCCAGGCCAACCGGCCAGGTAACGAGCGGCCATCGTCGTTTTCTTGAGTTTCTTATTATGTACCCTGAGTACCTGGAGCAATTTCTTGGCGCTGGCGTCGAAGATTTTTTTGCCGGCAGTGCGGCGCAGCATATTATTGAGGTGATGAAAGAGCTTTCAGTTGATAATTTTCAGGCGGAAATGCTCTTGGGCCAGGTTGACGAGCCTCTGAAGACTATCATTGCCGAAATGTTGATCGCTGTGCCGGCGTGCCTGCCCGAGCAGGCTGAGCAAACGGCCGGCGAGATGTTGGGATGGCTACAACGATTTATTCTGCAAAAAAAGAAGGAGAGGTTGGTTGCTCAGATTCACCAGGTTCAGCATGAAAACAACCCGGTACTTCTCATGGAACTCATTGAAAAGAAAAAAGAATTGGACGAAGCATTGATAAATTAATATTCTGTTGTCTGTTAATCTGTAAATTGGGCAAAGATTAGATCTTTTGTAAAGATCATAAATAGTTGGCTGGGCAATGGTTGTGGTACTCATGATGAGTCGACAGCTCGGTTCACTTCTCGGTAGGGTTGTGAAGCAGAGAAAGCAGCCATTGTGCGGAATATAAGATAAAGAATGCACGGCCCAGGCTGTTAAAGAGGCCTTGGCTGCCGCGGAGCACGTGATTTGGCCGCAATGTCTAATAAAAAAGATATGGGTGATAATATCGACGATTCTCTGGATGTAGAAGAGGTGGGAGGCAGACTCAGCCGGAAACAGAGCGCCCTCGTTGTAGAGGATGAGCTCGGTGCTGGTCTCGATCCTGTAAAGGCCTATTTGCGAGAAATGGGAGCGGTGCCACTCCTCAGTCCGGCTGAAGAGACAGCTATTGCCAAACGCATTGAGAAGGGTGATCGCCAGGTGCAGCGCGCCCTTTTTTCTCTGCCGTTGATGATTAAGAAGTTACAATCATTTCGGGAAATGCTTGAGGATGGCAAGAGTATCAGCGATATCCTCCGTGGGCTTGACGATGGGGACGAGGAAGGACTCCGCCAGGAACAGGAAAGTTTTTTGTGGAAGATCAGGGAGGCTGAAAGGCATGAGCTGGAAAGGGCTGCCCTCCGAGCGGATATCCTCTCTCCCGATGCTGATGCCAAAAAAATTGTCCGCACCATGGTGCGTATCGATCGTATTACCCTGTCAATTGTCGATCTTTTCAAAGATGATCGCCTTCATAATAAGTTTACCGATGATTTGCTCGCCTCTTTTAAAAAGATGACCAAGCAGTTTGATCGGGTTCTCAGCAAGCTCGAACAAGAGCCTGACAACACCAAGTATGAACTGATGGCCCGCAATCTTGAGGAAATCTACGGCATTGACCGGGAAACCCTGGGCAAGATAGTGATTCTCATCGCCAAGGGCCGTGATGTCGGTCGGGTGGCCAAGCAGGAGTTAACCAGGGCCAATCTGCGCTTAGTGGTCAGTGTTGCTAAGAAATATGCCAACCGTGGCCTTCAACTTCTTGATCTCATTCAGGAGGGTAATATCGGCCTGATGAAGGCCGTGGAGAAGTTCGAGTACCGCCGGGGCTATAAGTTCAGCACCTACGCCACCTGGTGGATACGGCAGGCCATCAACCGTGCCATTGCCGATCAGGGCCGGACCATTCGTATCCCTGTCCATATGATCGACACCATTAATCGTCTCTTGAAGGGCTCTAAGGAGTTTGTAAGGGAGATCGGTCGGGAGCCCACCCCGGAAGAGATGGCCGGAAAACTTGAGGTCGATTTGGAAAAGGTCCGGAATATTCTTCGTATCTCCAAGGAACCCATCTCCCTTGATACGCCTATTGGTAGTGGTGAAGATAGTTATCTTACCGATTTTATAGAAGATGCCGATGCAGTCTCTCCCCACGAGGCCACCATCAAGGATAATCTCCGTCAGAATCTCAATAAGGTTCTGGGCACCCTGACCCCTCGGGAGGAACGGGTCTTACGAATGCGTTTTGGTATCGATAATGAGGTTGATCTTACCTTGGAAGAGGTTGGTAAAAATTTCTCGGTGACCAGGGAGCGCATTAGGCAAATTGAGGCCAAGGCCTTGAAGAAATTAAAACATCCCAACCGGAAAAAGCAGTTGGAAAGCTTTGTGGTGGATGATTAACATCTTTACGTAATCAAATAGCGCCATTTTTTTGGCCTGAAGATCTTGGATTTGAGCGAGTGTCGGCGCCGCTGCTTTCAGCAGAGGTCTATGCGCATCGCAGTGCAGGCAATCCGTCAGGCTCGAGGGCTGATGGGGCGGGCTTTTATGTCGCATGCTCGTACCTGCTTGTAAAATTTTTTCAGTGATTTCGCCTTTCTCGCCCTTCCTCTTTTAATGCCCCTTTTGGCTGAGAGTTTCTATGACCGAACTCCATGACTGGCTCAGCCTCTACCTGACACCGGGTTTAGGAAATGTCCTCATGGCACGATTGCTGGCTGTCTATGGTGAGCCGGCAGCTGTTCTCCGCGCCCCGGGGAGAGATCTCTGTCAGATCCCTGGGGTCGGCAAAAAGCTGGTCAAAGCCCTCGAACCTACGGCCTTGAGGAGGGCTGCAGATCAAGAATTGTTCAAGGCGGAACAGCAAAAGGTCACCATCCTGACCTGGAATGATCACCGTTATCCCGAATCTCTCCGTCATATTTATAGTCCGCCGGCAGTACTCTATGTAAAGGGGGATGTCGAGCTCCTGACAACCCCCTGCGTTGCCATGGTGGGTTCCCGGGCCGCCACAGTTTATGGCAAAAGGATTGCCGCTGACATGGCCAGCCGTCTGGCTCGTGGCGGCATTACGGTTGTCAGCGGTGTCGCTCTGGGCATTGATGCCGCCGCCCATAACGGCGCCCTGCAAGGTGG
>JBFFIS010000177.1:0-5790 GCA_041556375.1 Desulfurivibrionaceae bacterium
CCCACCCGGAACGCAGAACGCTGGGAGACTATTTTAGATATCCTCATTGAGAAGAATCTTGGCGTCCACCTCTTAATTGAAACATGTGTGCACGACATTATTCGAGATCGGGACATTATGTGGAAATACCGGAAGTCCGGTATTCTCTTTATTTATATGGGTGTTGAAGCAACAAATAATGAACGTCTTGAGATCTTCAAGAAAAATATCAAGTTCGAGGAGTCAAAAGAGGCCATCCGCATCATTAACGAGGCGGGGATGATAACCGAAAGTTCGGTTATTCTGGGTATGCCCGACGAAACACCGGAAAGCATTCAGGAAACGTTTGAGCTGGCCAAGGAATACGGGCCGGACTTCATGCACTTTCTGATGATCGCCCCTTGGCCCTATGCAGACATGTATGAAGATTTGAAACCCTACATCGAAGAGTATGACTATTCCAAATACAACTTGGTGGCACCGGTCATTAAGCCGAAGGAGATGACTCGCGATGAAGTTTTTGCCGAGGTTCTTAATTGTTATAAGAATTACTATATGGACAAGCTGCCCAAATGGCATGCCATGAAGGGAAATGATTTGAAGCGCAGCTGTTTATTAAATGGCATGAAGGCGATCATGAAAAATTCCTTTTTAAAAGATCACATGAAAGGCCTTGGAAAGATGCCCCATGCCATTGAGAAATATATGAAGTAAGTTTTGTAGCTTCACTTCTCAAGAGCTAGATCTTTTCATAACTGTAGATTCATCTTGGTGAGGATTGCTGATAGATAACCCATCTCTTTTGCTGAGAGCGGTGAGCTGAGATCCTGGGTAAGCTTCATGTGAAGATGGTGGTGTTCGTCGAACAGTTCTTTGCCCTTGTCGGTCAGGACCACCAAGATGGATCGTCGATCTACCTCGTGCCTTTTTCTTGCAACAGTTCCCTGTTTTTCCAGGCCATCCACCATAACGGTGATGGTGCCGGTGGTCAGCCCCATTTGCTCGGCCAGCTCCTTCATTCGTAATTCTTCGGCATGACCGATGATTTCAATGGCATGCATCTGCGATGGCGTCAGGCCTGATTCCTTCACCACCTCCTGTTCCCAGGAGGAAATCTTATCGTAAAATTCAATGATTTGCTGGCTGAGATATTCCAGTTTTGTATTCATCTATCCTTCCGTATTGATTAGGCGATATGGGGTGCCAGGGAGTAGGTGCTGAAGATCAGGGTGATGACGCCTGCCGTACGCATGATGGTATTTTCGACCCAGTGCTGGTTAAGCTTGTGAAGCAGGCTGGTAACCTTGAATATGGCGTAGATTACTGCTGCTACAGCAACGGCTGTGGTTAGGGCATAGGCGGCAAAGACCAGGGTTGCCTTGATGATGTTGCCTGAGTCAAGGGCATAGCCGTACATAATGGCCACTGTGGGGCAGGGGATGATCATATTGACAAAGCCCACCCCAAAAAGGGCCACCGCAGTGGCGTGTTCTTTCTTGCTATGTTTGTGATGGCCGCAGCCGCAGCTCTCGCCGTGGTGATGTGATTCCTCTCCACGGCCATGGTCACGATGATGATCATGATCTTCTTTATGCTCATGGCCATGGTCGTGGCTGTGCAGAATAGTCGGTTTAATGATCAGCACCAGACCTATAGCGGCCAGAGTAATCCCGGTAGCGATTTCAACCCACCACTGCAAATTGCTGGGGATGATTTGGGAGATGGCTCCCAGGCTGGCGCCCAGGGCTATGCAAGCAGCTGCTGTGCCTGCCAAAAAGGCAATGGTTAGAAAACTCACCTTTTTGCCGTCCTTCTTGCCGGCAACAAAGGGAGCCAATACCAGCCATGAGTGGCCACAAGGGTTGATGCCATGAATGAGGCCGAGCACCAAGCTCGACTGCATTGCCATCCAGAAAATTGAATCATATTCCATCGTTGTACTTCCTTATGCCCTTGGGCAATTTCTGCAAGCAGTCAGGTTCACTGACTGGGGAAAATTTCATATACATATTTTGCGCTCGGCCACCAGGGCGGCAGCGCCATCTCTCTTTGAATCTTGTGCTACTATTCCGTAAATTAGTTTGACGGTCAAGGCATTTTATTTTTCCAGACAAATCTTCGGGGGAGTAAGAGACTTTCCCTTATAAGGTTGCATCAGCCTTTAAGAGCTATAGTGAGGGAAATTTTCTGCAGCATAAAAGTTAGTCGACCCTAAAAAAAGCTTGACTGTCGAAACAAGGCCGAATATTAGTCAGCGCTGAAATGTTTTAGTCTTCCCTAACTTTTTACAGATTAATTTTCATTGCAAGGAGAAATGAAATGAAAAAACTAGTATTGCTTTTGGCGCTGACTTTGACTACGGCGGTTCCTGCTGTGGCCGGGGAGTATGACGACAGGTTGACCTCTCTTGAGGCTACGGTGGAGAAATTGTTGAACGCCCTGGCTGAAAAGGAAAAAAATATTACTGAGATGCAAAAAAAGCTGAGCGGCACCAACGCCTCTCAGGGTGCGCAGGTCGCCGAAGATGGCAAGGCGGTTCTGACCCGAGAAGATGTACGCCAAGTGGTGGCAGAGCTGGGTGAAGAGGGGCAAGCCTCCTCTTCTGCTTTGTCAAAATTCTCCTTTGGTGGTTATGGTGAAATTCATGCCAACATTGCCGAGGGTGATGATGCGGATGGCGACTCCAATGATCAGTTCGATATCCACAGGTTTGTTGCCTATATCGGCTATGATTTCGCCGACTGGTTGAAGTTTAATTCCGAGGTGGAAATTGAGCATGCCATGGTTTCTTCTGGGGATGGCGGTGAGCTTGAACTTGAGCAGGCCTATCTTGATTTTCTTTTAACCGACTACGCCAATGTCCGGGTTGGGCGTACTCTGGTGCCGGTGGGTCATCTTAATCAGCTTCATGAGCCCACCACATTCAACGGCGTGGAGCGCCCTAATTTTTATAAATACGTTGTGCCCACCACCTGGTGGTCGGACGGTGCCGGTCTTTTCGGCTCGCTGGGTGACCTGAATTATCAGGCCTCTGTGCTGGGCGGTCTTGACGGCTCTGAAGTAAGCAGTTCCGGAATTCGCGGTGGCCGCTTAAAAGAACGGCCAAGCATCAATGATTTGGCCTATGCACTTCGTCTTGACTATACTCCATTGTCAAGCCGTGATATGAAGCTGCGTTTGGGCACCTCGCTTTATTACTCAGGTCTTAATAATGGTAACAAGGGTGATGATCCTGACCTCAAAGGCGATCTGACCATTTATGAGGCGGATTTTGACTTCAGCTACAAAAAATTAGATCTTGCCGGAGCTGTGGCCTGGGAAGAGATTGATGGTGCAGGGAAGCTGGCCAGCGGCGTTGCTGAGGAGATCTTTGGCTATTATCTGGAAGCGGCATACCATGTCATGCCCGACTCCTGGAAAACAGGGAAGCTCAGCAAAGCTGATGCCCTCCTTTTTGTACGCTACGATGAGTATGACACCCAGGATGAAATGCCACGCGGTGTTCTTGCTGACCCGAGTAAGGATCGCCATGACGTAACCATGGGCATCTCCTTTTTCCCCACCACAAATGTTGTTGTGAAGGCGGATTATCAGGTGCTTAAGTCGGAAGCCGACACGGATCCTGATAACACCATTAATCTTGGCGTCGGCTGGCAATTCTAGGAGAAGTTATGAAGAACTCATTCATGCTTTTTCTGGTGTTACTCGTGTTGGGGGGCTGCATTGCCAGTACCCCAACACAGAGTTTGTCTCCGTATCAGCAAGAGGTTAATCAAGGCCGGCGCTATTTTTTGAGGGAGTGTGGCAGATGTCATGATCCGATTTATCCAGAGGAACGAAGCCGCCCTGAGTGGCAGGGTATTTTGGCCCGAAAAAAAGGAAAGGTCTCACTGACGAGGCCGCAGTTTGCTAGGTTGTCAAAGTTTGTGCTTGAGACTGCGGGATCAGAAAAATAATTTTTTTGGGCGATTAGTGGGCATTTTGGAACGTATTTACATGCGTCGATAAAATGTCATTTTTTGTTGGAAAGCGTAGTTTTTGCCTAAAATATAAGGCTAAAAATTTTATAAACCTTTGGGGCATTAGGAAATGATCTTGGCGATTAAGTTAGCCTATGAATAAGCGATCAAAATGAGGGTTTGTACGAGCTGGTTTTTTTTCACAGATCGGTTATATGGATGGGGTACTTATGACAGGCTTTTGTAGATCTGAGTTCTTTATTGTCAGGAAATAGCCTTGTTGTCCGTGAAAAAATGCGTAAATTGAATCGCCAGGGCTGTTAAGCCCCGGATAAAACCCATTATGGAGTAAAAACCATGATCTATTCTTCCGAAGTTGAAGAAATGTGCTGTGTGGCCAAGGGCCCTAAAAACGGCCCGGCCCCCATCCCTCAAGAGGGCGGCTGGACTCAGGTCAAAGAGGTGCGTGATGTCAGCGGCCTGACCCACGGTATTGGCTGGTGCGCCCCCCATCAGGGCGGCTGCAAGCTCACCGTTAATATCAAAAAGGGTATCATCGAAGAGGCCCTCATTGAGACGGTTGGCTGCACTGGTATGACCCATTCGGCAGCCATGGCCTCCGAGATTTTGCCCGGCAAGACTATTCTTGAGGCCCTGAATACCGACCTGGTTTGCGATGCCATTAATGTCGCCATGCGCGAACTCTTTCAGCAGATCGTTTATGGCCGCAGCCAGTCAGCCTTTTCCGAAGGTGGTCTGCCCATTGGTGCC
The DNA here is from genome assembly GCA_041556375.1 of Desulfurivibrionaceae bacterium. Classification (GTDB taxonomy): domain Bacteria; phylum Desulfobacterota; class Desulfobulbia; order Desulfobulbales; family SURF-16; genus BM506. The sequence goes on from JBFFIS010000177.1 coordinate 4,710, forward strand.
GGCCTCGAAGATCTCGGCAAGGGCCTGCGTTCCGTCACCGGTTCCATGTATGGATCCGCCCTCAAGGGCCCACGTTATCTGGAGATGGCTGAAGGCTACGTGCTGGAGAATGGTCTCGATAAAAATAACGAGATCATCGGTTATAAATTCGTCCACCTCGGCCTGATGATGGATGCCATCAAGAAAGGCGTTGATGCCAATAAGGCTTTGGAAGATGCCACCGGCACCTACGGACGTTTCAATGATGCCGTAAAAACCATTGACCCTCGTAAAGAATAGGCACAAAGGAGAAAGACCATGTCATTGTTTGAAGGATATGAAAGAAGAATCGATCAGATTACTCCTGTGCTTGAGCAGTATGGCATCTCCTCTCTGGAAGAGGCGAGGCAGATCTGTGAGGATTATGGAGTCGATGTTTACACCCTGGTTAAGGGAATTCAGCCCATCTGCTTTGAGAATGCCTGCTGGGCCTATATAGCCGGTGGTGCTATTGCCATCAAGAAGGGCCTCACCGTGGCCTCTGATATCGCCTCCGCCATTGGTGAGGGCTTGCAATGTTTTTGTATTCCCGGCTCTGTTGCTGATGATCGCAAGGTGGGCTTGGGCCACGGCAACCTGGCCGCTATGCTGCTGCGCGACGAGACCAAATGCTTTGCCTTTCTGGCCGGTCATGAGTCCTTTGCCGCCGCCGAAGGCGCCATTGGTATCGCCAAGAGCGCCAACCGGGTGCGCAAGGAACCCCTGAAGGTTATTTTGAATGGCCTTGGTAAGGATGCCGCTCATATCATCGCCCGGATTAATGGTTTCACCCATGTCAAAACTGCCTTTGACTATAGCAAGGGTGTGGTCAGCATCGTCGAAGAAACGGTGTATTCCGATGGTGATCGGGGCAAGGTGCGCTGCTATGGCGCCGATGATGTTCGTGAGGGTGTGGCCATTAACCACCTGGAGGGAGTCGATGTCTCCATCACCGGTAACTCCACCAACCCCACCCGCTTTCAGCATCCGGTTGCCGGTACCTATAAGAAGGAATGTGTCCAGCAGGGCAAGAAGTATTTTTCAGTGGCCTCCGGCGGCGGTA
>JBFFIS010000178.1:0-5777 GCA_041556375.1 Desulfurivibrionaceae bacterium
GTTGTGCCACTGGCCATGGCCGAGGATGTTGCCGGGCCCACTGCCTGGCTTGGCAAGGGTTTAAAGTCCCGTCTCGTCGCTATCTCTCCCGATTTAACAGCAGAAGAGGCGGGGCATGATCCGGTATTGGCCCATCTCTACCAGCATGGCCCTGCCACGCCCGGCATGTTGACCAGCCATTTTGACATGGCGGAGATTACCCTGGTCAGTCACCTCAGGGAGCTGGTGAAGATGCAGCTTGCCTTTGAAACCGGCTTCACTCCCACCGATGCCCTCCATGTTCTTGGTGAGCTTGAGCTTGGCGACCAGGAGATGGCCAGACAGGGCGCCGAGATTCTCGGCCAGGAGTGCGGTATGTCGGCCGAAGAGTTTTCTCGGGATGTTCTTGCCAGGCTTGGCAAGAAGATTGAAGATGCCATTCTTGATCATGTCTTGGTTGCCGAGACCGGCAAAACATTGTCCGGCTTTTATCCGGAATATCGCCAGAGCCCGGTGCTTGATTTGCGTTTTCAGCTCAAACTCAGTCTTGTCGGTATTGGTGCCGCAGCCCGCTTTGTTTTGCCCATGGTTGCCGAACGCCTGGGGACAGAGGTGGTGTTTCCTGATCATTATGAGGTGGGCAACGCCTTGGGCGCCATCCTTATGGCCAGCGGCAACAAGGGGTGAGGCATGGGGTCGCCACCCGCAAACGATGAAGATACTGCTGCCGGTCTGGTCGAGCTAAAGCTTAAGGTTCAGCCCGATCTTTACCGTGCCTTTCAGTGCTGTGCCTGGATTATTATCAACGAGACCGGCCGTAGCCAGGTCGATGTCATGAATGAAATGGTTGAAGATTTTCTCCGTAAGCATGGCTGCTGATGCCTGGCCTCTTAGGGCTAATTTCTCAAAATAACAGGATGATAAGGCGGGGCTTTTCTTGATAAAAGAGCCCTTTTGTTCTCCTTGTTTGCCAGCTTCTTACTGCTCCACTTCTCTCTCCCCCTCCCCAAAAAAAATTATTAGATCGTCTTTTTTGCCGATAGGAAAACTATCAGCTGATTTTTTTCTAGAGGTGGTGTCATGAAGATAGCGTCAAGTTTCGTCCAGCAGCAATCCCAACACCTGTATCGCCAGGAAACTCTGAAAGAGGAGTCATTATTGGTCTGGCAGGGGGATGAACGCCCCGATGTCGACACCGGGCCCCCGGGGCGCGGTGATGGCCTAAGCATCTCTGATGCGGCCCGCAGTCTTGCCGGCCAGGCCAAAGGCCGGGCTGTGGAGAGGGTGAAGGGGGCTGATGACTGTCAGCGCTGCCAGGGCACTGGCGGCGAAGATCCGAAACTCCAGGCCATGCGCCTTGCCATTGAGTCGATTACCGGCCGCAAGATTACTATTCGCCAGGTGCAGTTGGCAGCCGATGGTGATGTTGGCGTGGTTGTCAGCGAGGCCCCTGCCCAGAACCAGGCCCCGGCAAGAGAGGGCTGGGGCCTGGAGTATGATTATGTCGAGAGCTATTCCGAAGAGGAGAGTCTGAGCTATGGCGCCTCCGGGGTAATCCGTACCGAGGATGGTCAGGAAATTTCCTTTGCCCTTGATATGGCCATGTCCCGTTCGTTTTATCAGTCCACCGAAATTCATATCCGCCAAGGGGATGCCAGGCTGGTTGACCCTTTGGTTATCAACTTTGCCGGTAAGGCAGCCGAGCTGAGCGATGCCACCTTTACTTTTGATCTCCAGGGAGATGGCCAGGAGGAAGAACTCCACAGCCTTGCTGGCGGCAGCGCCTTTTTGGCCCTGGATCGGAATGGCGATGGGGTTATTAATGATGGCACTGAGCTCTTCGGCCCCCAATCCGGGCATGGTTTTTCCGAGCTGGCCGCCTATGATGAAGATGGCAACGGCTGGATCGATGACAATGACGCTGTTTTCAGCGAGCTTTTGGCCTGGATCCAGGACCAGGAGGGCAATGATCAGCTGGTGTCGGTGATGGATTTGGGGGTTGGCGCCCTTTATCTGGCCGGTATTGAAGGGGAATTTTCCCTCACCACTGCCAATAACGATTTGCTGGGTAAGATCAGGGAGACCTCTTTTTTTGTCAAAGAAAACGGCCAGGTGGGCACTGTTCAGGAGCTTGATTTGGTGGTTTGATCCTTTTCCATCATGATGTGGAAGCACCTACCCTGGCAGATGAACTGACCAGGGTATTTTGTTGCTGCCGTCTGCCTAACTACTTATGTTATACTTGCCAGTGAACATAACAACGGAGGGCACGGGCATGATGAGGATACCAACATACTGTCTGCTAGTTTTTATGATTCTCCTGGCGGCAGGATGCGCCACCAGAGTCAATGTCGACTATGATCAGTCCTACAATTTTGCTGATCTCCACAGCTACCTTCTTCGAGCCAAGTCGGATAAATCCAGCAGTGATACCCGACTCAACAGCCCCCTCATCGATAAACGTATAACTAAGGCCCTGGAGGAAAATTTGACCGCCAAGGGCTTTGTCCTGGATAGTAGGCAGCCTGACTTTGCTGTCACCTATCAGCTTAACCTCAAGCACGAGATCGCCTCTGATAGCAGTGGCGTCAGTATGGTCTTTGGTACAGGCATCGGCAGGCGAGGTGGGTTTGGTCTGGGCTACAGCGTGCCAGCCATGGAGGTGGAGTCGGAGGAGCTGTGCATGTTGACCATCGATATTGTTGATCCCTCAAACAATGCCCTTTTGTGGCGCGGGACCAGCAACAGGAGGCTGGCAAATGGCGGCACACCGGCAAAGGCTGATGTCTTTTTCAAGGAAATGGTGGCCGAGATCCTGAGCCAGTTTCCTCCGCGGTGACCGATGCAACGGTGCAGAGATGACGATGTGCAGTGAGGGGTGGTCCCAGCCGTATATGGGGACAGTCAAGCTGCTAAGAGGGTGTAAAAAAACAGCCCCGCCTCAAGGATGAGGCGGGGCTTGTTTTTTTTGTGGCAGCTCAGTTCTGTTATAAAAAGAAGAGAAGCAGCAGAAAGGCCACGGTAAAGATGGCGGTGGAGGCCACCGAGAAATTGCCCCGGCGGAATTTCTCCATAACCTTGGAGTCGCTGGCGGAGAGCTGTTCGGCTGTCATGCCGTGCAGCAGGCAAAAGGGTCTGGTGATGGCCAGAGTGAGGCGGGCCGGGCCGTTCTTGAAAAAGGTGGCCAGCCAGGTCGTAAACTCTTGGGCAATAAGGCGGTTGGTCAGGCGGTTGATGCTGTTTAAGCAGAGATCAAGACCCTGGTAGACCAGCCGGCCCCCCTTGCGGTAGGTCCAATCAAAGTCGAGATTCACCGAGCGCATCTCAGCAGGGTAGATGCCGGCCAAGAGCAGCAGGGTAAAGGCCATGGCCGAGAAGAACAGAAGTTGGGTCTGGCCCATGACATGGTCATAGGTGTAGGGCTGGTAGGCCACGTCGTAGGGCAGCAGGTCATAGAGAAACTGCGGAAAGCTGCCGACAAAGATGCAGCCAAAGGCAGCCAGGCCCATGGCCAGCAGCATGTTGATCGGCGCCTCCTTGACCCGGTGACCGGCATCGTGACTGAAAAAGGTGAAAAAGGGGATTTTGATACCGGCATGGTGAAAGACGCCAGCCGCTGCAAAGAGCAGGGTGAACCATACCAGCCACATATGCTCATGGGCCGCTGCCGACATCACCAACGATTTAGAGACAAAGCCTGAAAAGAGCGGAAAGGCAGAGATAGAGGCGGCGCCGACAATACAGAACAGGCAGGTCCACGGCATGCATTTATAAAGACCGCCAAGGTCGGTGGCATTGACCTTGCCGGTACGGTACATCACCGCCCCCACCGACATAAAGAGCAGCCCCTTAAAGAGAATGTCATTAAAGGCATGGGCCACAGCACCGTTGATGGCAAGCTCGGTACCGATGCCGAGCCCCACCACCATGAAGCCCACCTGGTTGATAAGGCTATAGGCCAGCACCCGGCGGAGGTCGTTTTCGATAACGGCAAAGAAGATGGGAAAGGCTGCCATGGCTGTTCCCAGCCAGATGAGGGCGGGCTCACCGGCATAGGCGCGAGCCAGGACGTAGACCGCTGTTTTGGTGGTGAAGGCTGACAGAAAGACGGCGCCGCCAATGGTGGCCTCCGGATAGGCATCCACCAGCCAGGAGTGGAGCAGGGGCCAGGCACAGTTAACGCCAAAGCCCAGGAAGATGAGAGTGGTACCTAAACTGCCCAGACCCAGGTGGCCAAAGGCAAAGGAGCCGCTGTTGTGGCCATGGATGACAATGCCAGCAAGCAGCAGCAGGCCACCCATGGCATGCACCAAGGTGTAGCGAAAGGCGGCAGCAGTTGCCGCCTTGGTCTTTCTGGCCAGGATGAGGAACATGGAGCTTACTGTCAGCCCCTCCCAGAAGAAAAACAGTGAGATCAGATCTCCGGTAAAGATGACGCCCAGGGCGCAGCCAGCATAGATATAGCCTGCCACATACTCGACATCGTTCTTAAAGTTGAGGACAAAGAGGATGGTGATAAAGGCGATGATATGAAAGATGATGGCAAAGAGTCTTGAAAGCCTGTCCACCTCAAGTAGGTTGAGTTGGTAGCCGGCAAATTCCAGGGAGTAGAGGCTGCCCTCCGGCAGGCCCAGGACATTCCACAGACCAAGCACCGGCAGGGCCAGGATATAGGCGCTTTTGAGACGCCCGGGCAGAAAGGGGATAAGCAGGGCACCAACGATGAATATGGCGGCAGGGATAATCACGTTACTCATAATAATCCTCATCCCGTTTGACCAAGGGCCGGAGAACATACTTGGATATCAGCACCAGGATGACGCAGGCCACAAAACCGTAAATGGCATAGAAGCCTGGCCATTCCTCCCAAGGCATATGGGTGGGTCGTTTTACCACAAAATCAATGGCAAAGAGCGCCACGCAGCAAGTAAAAAAAACCTTGAGCAGCTTCTTGACGTTGTTGATGTCATCCCAGACATGTTTTTTCTCAGGAGCCATGGTGATCCTTCTCCAGGCTGTGCTTTTCCTTCTGGTGGGTCGGGGCTGGCTCATGGCCAGTGGCCGGTGAGTCAAGTTTGCTAAAGGATACAAAAAGCAGCATGGCCAGATAGACACAGGCCAGGCTAAAGACGATCCAGAAGGCCTTGGCAAAACCGGCCCAGGGTTCGTGGGCCAGAACCATTATTTCTTCGTGTTCATTCATCAAAGCCCCCTTGTACTACGCCGCCAGAAAGACGTTTATAAAGCCGAGGAAAATCCCCGGGAAAAAGAACAGGACAATAGATATCATAGCCGTGATCACCGGTGGTAGCATGGCGCAGAGCGGTGCCTCCTGCCTGGGGCCTTGGAACTGGGCCTCCTCATCGGTGCAGAAGAAGGCTTTGTAAACGATGGGCAGAAAATAGGCGGCATTGAGCAGTGAGCTGACCAGGTAGATAACAAGTACCCATAGAAGGTCGGCCTGCAAGGCACCCTGCACCATAAAGAGTTTGCTGATCAAGCCGCCAGCCGGCGGCAGGCCAATGACGCTCAATGAACCAATGAAAAAGGCCGCCATGGTAAAAGGCATTCGGCGGCCGATACCCACCATGTCGCTGATGTATTTTTTGCCGGTGGCCACAAAGATGGCGCCGGCACAGAAAAACAGGGTGATTTTGCCAAAGGCGTGCATGGCGATATGCAGCATGCCGCCCTGTGCTCCGAGCTTGGAGGCCAGGCCCACGCCGAGGATAATATAGGAGAGCTGGCCAATGGTGGAAAAGGCCAGCCGTCTTTTCAGGTTATCCTGGCTCAGGGCA
>JBFFIS010000179.1:0-5769 GCA_041556375.1 Desulfurivibrionaceae bacterium
AGGCCAGGCGTTCTTTATACATATGCAGGGCCTCATTACCATCTTTGGCAACCACCACCTCATGGCCCTCCACGGCCAACATCTGGGTGGCAACATTTAAAATCATCTCCTCATCATCCATGATCAGTATGCGCGCCGCCTTGGGTTTGGCAAGGGCTGGGTGTTGTTCTTTTTTGATCTCAACTGTGGACTCCGAGAGAGGGAGGTAGATGGTAAAAATCGTGCCGGTATCCGGAGCCGACACGACGCCAATATGACCGCCATGCTTGGTGACAATTGAATGACAAATGGCCAGACCGAGGCCGCTGCCCTTGTCCTTGGTGGTAAAATAGGGATCAAATATTCTGTTTAAGAACTGGGCCGGAATGCCTGGGCCATTATCCTTGATGGTAACCCGGACATATTTACTCTCAGGGTTTAGCGGTGCTTCACGACCTGCTCCTACCGGCACATTGGCACAGCTCACCTCAATCTCGCCGCCACCTGCCATGGCCTCTTTAGCGTTGATGATCAGGTTCTGCACCACCTGACTCATCTGGCCCTGATCAATCTCAACAAGCCATAAGTTTTCAGGAATGTCGTAGTGGCAAGAAACATTACTGCCATGGAGAACAAAATTGGCGGAATCCTTAATGACATTGGCAATGGAGGCACTCTCCTTAACCGGTTCACCACCTTTGGCAAAGGTCAGGAGCTGCTGGGTAAGGTCCTTGGCCCGGACAGAGGCCTTTTCCGCCCCGTCCAAGAGCTTCTTGGTGTTGGCACCGAGAGTGGCATCCGTAAGGGCCAGGCTGAGATTGCCCAAAATAGCGGTGAGGATATTATTAAAATCATGGGCAATGCCGCCGGCAAGAACACCGACTGACTCAAGCTTTTTGACCTTTGCCGATTCCTCCTGGAGGAGAATTTTTTCGGTCTCATCACGAAAAACCAGGACAACACCGACAATTTGACTTTCGCTATCGCGGATGGGTGCGCCGCTGTCAGCAATGTTTCTCTCCACGCCATTCTTGGCGATAAGAACGGTGTGGTTGGCCAATTCGACAATCTGACCGGTTTCAACCACCTTTTCTGCGGGGTTGTCGCATAACTCACGACTCTTGGCATTGATGATGTGGAACACCTCACGCAGCTTGCGGCCCTCGGCCTCCTCTTGCGTCCACCCTGTAAGCTCTTCGGCAATCTTGTTAATCAAAACAATATGGCCCTGGGTGTCGGTAGTGATGACGCCATCGCCGATACTACGCAGGGTGACGGCAAGACGCTCCTTCTCAGCAGCCAGGGCATCCTCGGCCTCCTTACGAGAGGTGATATCAAGGGCGATTTCCATCCTGACCAGCCGGCCCCCGCCCCAGGGAATGGCCTGGTCCCGGCATTCAAACCAGTCCTTGGTCACGGTGTTTTGAAATTGCCAGACATGGGTGGCTGTGGGCTGGCCGGCCTCGTCAATCAGGAGATGATTGGTACAGAAGGGGCAGGGACCTTCCTGGCCGCTTTGCAGGGTCTGCCAGCAGATCTGCCCGGCGCAATCTCCCCAGATATCCCGGCCATAGCTATTAACAAAGAGAAGTTCATAGGTCTCCATGTCTGCCACATACACCAGGGCGTCAAGGCTATCAACCAGGCTCCGAAAACGTTCGTTCGACTGGAACACTTCATCGGCCATGGTGTTGATAGCCGAGGAAATACGGGCAAACTCCCGAACCCCTGTCTCTTTGGCAACCAGAACTTCTTTACTGCTGCCTGGCTGATAGTCCTCCAGAGCCTCGACAATGGCACCAACCGGCTTGGAGAAAAAACGGTTCAGGACAAATTGGATGGCCAGGATCATGGCCAAAAAGAAGACCAGCATCTCAACGAGCTGCTGGGAGATTTCCCTCACAGTAGCAAGAACGAGGGGCCTGGCCGGCACCTGCAAATAGAGGACCCAGCCCTTCGGGGTCTCCAATTCCTCCTTGACGGCATAATAGCTGCGCTGCTGATAATCGTACGAGTAAAGCCCTCTCTTGTTTGGCCCCTGAACATTCTTCATATCGAAGGCCAGGTTGTGCCTGGTCTTAACCAGGGACTGATCTGGATGATAAACGACAATCCCCTCGGGCGTGAGCAGAATGAGGGCCTGTCCTGCCAGGATCTTACCTTTTTCCAAATGCATCAAGGCTGGCAGTAAATTACTGACATCGCGCTCATAAACAAGGAGCAGGTTATCATTAAGACGATACTTCAAGGCCACCACGGCCCGTTTGGAAAACACCGATTGAAAGACCCGAGATACCTTTCTCGGCTCCCTGATATGAGCCATATGAGAGGGGTTAAACCCCAGGTAGTTGGCGTACTCCTCGGAGACATGAACAATCCCCCCCTGCCTATCAAGAACGTAGAAGATATCAAAAGGATCGTGTTGGCGGCTTTCGCCCCGTATTCTTTCGAGAACCGCCTGGTCATCCTTGCCGGCAAAGTTGCGCTCCAAGCCCTGAAAGCGTTTATCATGCTCAAGCAGGAAGGCCGGGATAAGTGATTCGGCAATCTTGACCTGGGCCCCCAGTATCCGCGAAACCTCTTCCTGGCCGACAATATACTGATGTCGACCCACAAGTGTACCGATCACCACAAAGGCCAGCAGGATGACGCCAAAGAGGATTCTCTTAATATGGCTCTGCAGGGGACGGAGGGATCTCACTGAATTTCACCGCCATTTTTAAACTGGCCGTCCTTCACCACCACCTCATAGACCGGCCGCACCACATCGCCGTACTGATCAAAGCTAAGCTTACCCAAAATTGTTTCAAATTCGTGGGAGAGGAGGATTTTTTTGAGAGAATGGCCATCTATCTTCTCAGCCTTCCGCAACCCTTCAGCCAGAATTGTGATCATCTCGTGGGCCCGGGCAGAACGGGCCGTGGCCGGTTTATTAAATTTGTCCTGCAAGTTTCTAGAGAACTCAAGATAGTCGGCCCGGCTATTTTCAGGATTGATAAAAGAGACCAGGGACATCCCTTCGGTGGCAGGACCGCCAATCCGCATCAGGCCGGGGGACTGGGTCCAGATTGTGGCGATCACCGGCCCGCTGAATCCTTGATCCCGGAGACGCTGGACCGCCACCGCCGTCATGCTGGATTCGGTCAGCAGGACAATGGCCCCCGGCGCCGGCGCCAGGAGTTCGGCGGTCACCCGTTGCCAGTCAACATTGTCGCGCGATTCAAACTTTACCCTGGTCATCTCCCCCTGGTAATGGCGGCCCACCTGGTCGGCATAGTCCACAACAAAGTCGGCGTTGCTCATATCCATGAGAAAGGACATAGAGCCCACCCCTTTTTTATTGAGGAGGGCGGCGGTCTTTTGGCCGTAGACTTGACAATCAATGGCTGTTCTAAAAAAAAGATCATCCTGGCCGGACAGTTTGGTCGTCGCTGTATAGGCGGTAATCATCAAAACACCATTACTGGTAATGCGGGGATAGGCCTTGACCGTATTGGCCGACAAGCTATGGCCGATAATGGCCACCACCCCTTGGTCGATGAGAGACTGATCCGCCTTTTCTATGCCGGCATCTGAATTCTCATCATCTCGTACCAACAGGAGCAAGGGCCGGCCATGAATACCACCCTGGGTATTAATCTCTTCGACAGCAAGCAAGGCCCCGTCGCGGATATGCTCGCCGGCAGCGCCGCCCCGGCCACTGAGGTTAATCGACAGACCGATCTTTATCGGCTCCTGACGGCGTTCGCAGCCGACCGCCCCCAAAACCAACAAAAACATGAGCACAACACCTATTTTTTTAAACATCATGCACCTCTCCTCTCTGGTGGCGTGATTGTCTGGTTACCGAAAGAAATAATTTAATATATCCTCGCATACCTGGGCCAAAATCGGCAAGGAGGTTTTTAGTGAAAAATGCCGCCTTTTTTAACGTTTTTCAGGACAACAAAACCTTCTGGCACCTGGGTGGCAAAGAGAGGTCCAGGAACTGTTTTTCCCTTTGAGTCTTTGGGCCTTATTGGTTATGATAAAAATCTTTTTTTATTATCGTCATGACAGCGCCGGATTTTCAAGACGCTCTTAACATCTTCAGGTAGACCAGATGCAAAAACCAGGTTATTTCGGACAATGGGGCGGGGCCTTTATCCCCGAGGTCCTCTATGAGACCTTTAAGGAGCTTAATGCCGCCTATACTGCCGCCAAGGCAGACCCCTCCTTTTGGCAGGAATATGTAGATCTCATGGCCACCTACTCCTGTCGGGCCACCCCTCTTACCCATGCCAGCAATCTCTCCAAACATTTTGGCGGCGCCCAGATCTTCATCAAGCGCGAGGATCTCAACCACACCGGGGCCCACAAGGCCAACAATGTCATGGGCCAGGGGCTGCTCGTTAAAAGAATGGGCAAAAAAAGGGTGATTGCCGAAACCGGCGCCGGCCAGCATGGCGTCGCCACGGCGACCATGGCCGCCAAGTTCGGCCTGGAATGCACGATCTATATGGGCGAAGAGGATGTCATGCGCCAGCGACCCAATGTCTTCTGGATGGAGAAACTGGGGGCAACAGTTGTCCCGGTAACCTCCGGCTCCAAGACATTAAAGGATGCCATCAACGAGGCCTTCCGCGACTGGGTGACAAGAATGGATGACACCCATTACGTCATGGGCACGGTCTGCGGCCCGCATCCCTTTCCAGAGATGGTTGCCTGGTTCCAGTCCATCATCGGCAAGGAGGCCCACAAACAGATCCTCACTCAGTTTGGCACCCTGCCCTCCCGGGTTTATGCCTGTGTGGGCGGTGGCTCTAATGCCATGGGTATCTTTCAGGGCTTCCTCGATCATGCCGAGGTTGAGCTCATCGGCGTCGAGGCCGGCGGCCACGGCGTTGACTCCGGCCAGCATGCGGCCCGCCTGGCATCTAAAGACGCCTCTGCCGGCGTGGCCCAGGGCTATCACACCATGTTTCTCCAAAACTCGGACGGCCAGATGATGGACACCCATTCGGTGGCGGCCGGCCTCGACTATGTCGGCGTCTCCCCCATCCTCACTGACCTCTGGGAACAGGGCAGAGTCCGCTTTGAGGCAGCCACGGATGCCGAAGTTATGGCGGCCTTGGAACTCACCATGAAACGGGAGGGCATTATTCCGGCCCTGGAATCGAGCCACGCCTTTGTCCAGGCCTATAAAGAGGCAGGCGACATGAAGGCAGACGAGGCTCTCATCATCAATATGAGCGGCCGCGGCGACAAGGACATCTTTACCGTGGCCCACGCCTTTGATGATCCGTCCTGGAAAGAATTTATCAAAAAGAAGGGAGCTGAATATGCAGCTTGAACAAACGATCCGGGCCGAGCTCAACCGTCCCGATAAAGATATCCTGCTGATGACCCACATCGTCCTCGGCTACCCCTCCCTGGAGGTCAACCGCGAGGTGATCAGACAGATGGTGGACAACGGTGTTGAACTCATCGAGATGCAGATTCCCTTCTCTGAGCCCATGGCCGACGGCCCTACAATTGTCCGGGCTAACCAGGAGGCCCTTGAGGCCGGGACCACGGTCAAGGACTGCATGGCTTTTGCCGCTGAGATGTGCCAGGAGCATAATATCAGCTTTCTGTTTATGACCTATTACAACATCCTCTATAAGTATGGTGTCGAGGCCTTTTTCAAGAAGGCTGAAGAAATCGGCATCAAGGGCTTTATTATCCCGGATCTTCCCCCCGAAGAAGGTGAGGAGTTCTGGAATCTGGCGAACCAATATGATATTGCCCCCATCCTGATCTATGCCCCCA
>JBFFIS010000180.1:0-5745 GCA_041556375.1 Desulfurivibrionaceae bacterium
CGTGTGCTGTGAAGTTGACCAACCTCAATTGGGGGGGAGAAAATGAATACCGTCCTCTTTTTCCTCAAGACGATAGCCCTGACGCCGGGCTTCGCTAAAAATACGCTGGGCCACTGCTGACATAAAGAGCCTCATCTCCATGGACATCATGAGGTAGGGCTCTTTTTTTTCAAAAAATTTTGCAAGAGTAGGAAAATCCTTATTTGCCAGCAGAAATCCAATGGCAGTTGCAGAGTAGAAAGGCGTCTTGGCTGTCAGTAATTCTTCGGCCAGCTCGACCTTTTCTGCCCCCTCACTATGGCGAAAACGGACATATTGACCTATTTGCTTGAGCTCCCAGGTTTGCTCAGCCTTTTTCTGCGCAGCGACTCTGGCAAACTCCTCAGGGGTCGTGATTTCAGCCAGAGCACGCCACAGGAGAAAATTTATTTTCCTATCCTGACTGTTGACCAACATCTCAATTATCTGCCCCTTCACTTCACCATCTGCCAACATGGCACCGAGATGAAGGGCTGTAGCACGTAAAGGGGGCGAGATATCAGCATTTGAAAATTTACGACTCCAGGAAAGTGCCTGCTGATGACGATGACTGGCAAAATAGGCCAAAGCGCTCATTTTTTGGCGCTGAGTCGTTGTTTCGTCTTCGAGCCACTCCTGGGCAAAGGCGATGGCCTCCTCGGCCGGAGGAATCCTGGCCAAGGACAAAAAGGCGTCTTTAACAAGCATGGTATTGGCAGGCTCTGTTTTAGCCGCCGCAATGATGGGAGCTACTGAGGACTGATCACCAATTTCGCCCAAGACAACCATAAGCTGCATCTTTAATTCGCTGGTTGCCGCTGGCTCAACCAGGGCTTCATGGGCTTGAGGCAAGATCGGCAAACCGATACGTATCAACCAGTAGGCGGCCTTCTTGGCCTCAGCACCAAATTGGCTCAGCGCCTTTATGTTGGCGGCAATACCTGCCTGGGAACTTTGCCGATCAAGCTCGTCAATCATCTCTTGGCGCCACCTGGCCTGGGCGGCAGCCAGTTCCTGGCGACGCTTCTCTGCTTTCTCATCTTTTTTGGCCTGCAACAAGGAGAGATAGGTGGGTGAATCTTCCCCCAGCCTTTGGGCCACGGCAATACTCATTTTCCGGTACCTGTCCTCCGGCAGCTTCTCTGCCAAGAAAAGGTCATCAATCTGTTGTCTGGTCTGCCGCAGGTATTCGGGGCCGGAAAAATGGAGGAGGAAATCAAAAAGCTGGGCCTCAACGTGACCATGGCCCGCTAAAATCATGGCCTCGTCACCCTTTTTCTCAAAAGAGCTGACAAACCTGTCCAAAACAAAACGGAAACCAGCCGGATGGGGATGACGGGCTACGATCCTGGCCAGGGCTAAGATCTCGATCTGCGCTGCGTCCTGACCGCCAAAGGCGATCAGACGCTCGACATCAACTGTCGTGGAAGGAGAAAGAGAGGCCAGTCCTTTGAGGAGCGCAGCGCTGAAAACCGGTCGCCCATCAGCCACTGGCCGCTGGTGAAGACGTGATAGCTCGTCAACCAAAAGCCTAGCGGCGGCGGCAGAGTCAATTTCAGCCAACAGAGCATAGACCTGCTTTCTGATTTTCTGGTCATACAACCCCGGTTCTCCTGCCCTTTCCCTGGGTGGGGTGAAGCCGGCCTGGCCAGGCAAAGAAGGCGTGGCCAGGATCTCGGCCAACAGGGGGACTACCTTGTCCTTTTCCTCGGCAAAAAGGTTATGGCGCTTGAGATTGCTGAAAAGCTGCTGGAGATCATTGGTGTAATAGGGGCCCCATGGCTCCAAGGCGAGCTCGGCAAGCTGCTCTAGAAATATGGCAAAGGACTCCTGGCTGTCATACTGGGCAAGGGCCTCATAAATGGCGAGCCGTGTTTGACCATAGCTGTTTTGAAAATAGACAACCTCCTCACTGCGCGGTTCAGCCGCCAGAACAGCCCTGAAATAGGACAACACCGGGCTCTGCTGGTTGGCGAAATAACGTATGAGGCTCTGATGCACCCCAGGCATCAGCCGCTTCTGGACAGGGGTGTCATGGGGCAGGGACGCCTTGCCTATTGCCAACAAGGGCTCATCAAGACCGGCAAGACGGGTGGCACAGAGAGCTTTAACCACCCGCCCATACTGCTCCGGATTATTGGCATCGAAATGCAGCGGTGTCAGTGTCTTGAAAAAGGCCTGACTTGAATACAGGTTTTTATGAAAAAAGGCGAGAAAGGCCTGGGTAAAACGGGAATCATGATAATGGCGAACAAGGGCCTCTTCTATCTGGGGATCAACACAGAGATTGCCATCTTGGCGCAGATAGTTGCTGGCATAGGCCAGCATGCCGTCAGCATCGCCCTCGACAAGCAACTGCTCAAAAAGATCAAGATTACCGGCCAGGGCCAGGGAGGAGATGGCTGCCTGGCGGCGCCATTGCTCGCCGGAGGTGAGTTCGGCAAAACGGGCCTCAGCCTCCTGCGGAGATGATGGGGCCCGGACCACCTCTTTTAGGTTGGAGAAATAAAAACTGCGCTGCAGGCGGTATTTATCGGCCTGGGGACATTGCCCAGACGAATCATCCTGGCTGGCCCCCCATATCACCACAGGGGCGGCAGTCAGGATGATAAGAAGACAAAAAAAAGAGAAACAAAAGCGCTTCATATGGTCACCCAGGCAATGCAGAGATCAACGCGGTTCAATATGCTCCTTACGCAGATGATCCTTAACCTCGCTTATTTCCACCTCATGGCGATGAAAAATACCGGCAGCCAAAGCCGCCTCAGCGCGGGTCTTACTGAAAACCTCGGAAAAATGTTCGGGACAACCGGCACCGCTTGAGGCAATAACCGGAATGGACACCGCCTCCTTGACCATATTGATAAGCTCCAGATCAAAGCCCGAGTTGGTGCCGTCCTTGTCAATACAGTTCAGCAGCAGCTCACCGGCCCCCAAGGCCTCGCAGGTCTGGGCAAGCTGGACGGCATCAATATCACGGCCCTCGCGACCGCCCTTCACCGTGCACTGGTACCAGCAATAGCGCTCACCATTGGGGCCAGGAGTGGCTGTCTCGATAACATGATGGCTGGTAGCAGAGGGCTCGTCAACATATACCCGGCGGGGATCAACCGAGATCACCACGGCCTGGGCCCCATAGACATTAGAAATCTGCTCAATGGAACTCTTGCCTGTCTTTTCGCCGGACTGGAGATAGTCCTCCACCGTGTAGACCGCATCTGAGCCAATAGAAATCTTATCCGCCCCGGAACGAAAATATTCAGCGGCAACATCCAGGGCCGAATAATAGGTCCCCTGCGAATCGGTAAACTCACGAATACCGCCGCCGATGGTCAGAGGGACAAAGACCTGCTCAGAGGTGCGCTGCAGGACCTCGATCATGGGCTGGTCCTGCATGGGAAAATCACGAAAGCCGGTGATGTTCAAAAAGGTGATCTCATCAGCACCCTCTTCGTAATAACGCTTGGCCAAATCCACAGGCATGCCGAGATTACGAACCTCGCCCTCCTCACGGACATCATACTGATCACCCTTGGTGACCACCAGGTCGCCAGCATCATTGGAACGGACATCGAGACAGGCGATAATGCGGCGGGCAATCTTGGTGCTTCCGAGCTCACGGACATCGGCCGGGCCGGCGGCCTCAAGATTATCGCTGGCGAGAAAATTCTTAAACAGGTTCAGTCCGGCCTCACCACTTTTTTCCGGGTGGAACTGGAAAGCGGCAATATTGCCCTTCTGGACGGCAGAGATGAACTCATCACCGTAATCGGTGGTGGTAAGAACCCACTCTCTATTGGCCTCCTGCAAGGGGGCATGATAGGAATGGACAAAGTAGAGCTTTTCATCGGCAAAGCCTTGAAAGAGCGGCGAAGCCTCTTTGTGGATACGGATACCGTTCCAGCCAATCTGGGGCACGGCCAGCTCTCCGGCCTTAAAGCGTTTGATCTGGCCCGGTATCACCCCCAGGCCGGCAACGCCCAGGCACTCCTCACTGCCCTCAAAAAGGGTCTGCAGACCGAGGCAGATCCCTAAAAAAGGCTTATTGGCCTGGATATGGGCAAGCAAAGGCTCGATATAACCAAGGGCACGCAGGCGCTCCATGGCATGGCCGAAACTGCCGACTCCCGGGAAGACCAGTTTGTCAGCAGTAACGATATCCTGGGGCTCAGCCACATCGCGGATCTCAAAACCAA
The DNA here is from genome assembly GCA_041556375.1 of Desulfurivibrionaceae bacterium. Lineage (GTDB taxonomy): Bacteria > Desulfobacterota > Desulfobulbia > Desulfobulbales > SURF-16 > BM506. The sequence continues at coordinate 4,215 of JBFFIS010000180.1, forward strand.
GTTTTCGTATGGCATTACGGACACTGCGAACATTGCCGGCACCGTAGTCAAGAAGAGTGATCATCTAGGTCCACCTCTATAATTCATCATAAAAAATTAAAACGGCAAAACAAAGGGGCCACTATAGCAGGAGAAGAGGGAATATACCAGCGTTTGAGGCCCTGATTCTTCCGATCAATAAGCAACCAGGCCAGCCCATAAAAAGAGGGGTCGACAAAGGCGACCAATTGACAGAAAATTACCAGTGTTATATAGAATTGGTTGCCTTACACCTCTCTTAAATAAAATCAAAAACCCTTGAGGTTCCTATGATTACCATTAATGAACATTACCTGAAACTGCAGGCATCCTATCTCTTCTCTGACATTGCCAAGAGGGTTAACACCTTTCAAGAAAATAACCCTGATAAGGATATTATCCGCCTGGGGATCGGCGACGTCACCAAGCCCCTGCCCGAGGCTTGCATCAAGGCCTTGCACGCTGCCGTCGATGAAATGGCCAGCGACGCCACCTTCCACGGCTACGGCCCAGAGCAAGGGTACGCCTTCCTACGCGAGGCCATTGCCAAAAATGACTTTCAGGATCGAGGCGCTGATATTTCCGCCGATGAGATTTTTGTCAGCGACGGTGCCAAATGCGACACCGGCAATATCCAAGAGCTCTTCACCACAGATATCAAAATAGCCATCCCGGACCCAGTCTACCCGGTCTATCTCGACACCAATGTCATGGCTGGCCGCACCGGTGTCTTTAGCGATGGCCGCTACCAGGGCATTACCTATCTCGACTCGGTAAAATCAAACAACTTCGTCCCAGATCTGCCCACAGGACCGGCTGACCTCATCTATCTCTGCTTCCCCAACAACCCGACCGGCAGCACCGCCACCAAGGAAGAACTGCAGACCTGGGTCGACTATGCCCGCAAGAACAAGGCCCTTATCCTTTTTGATGCCGCCTACGAGGCCTTTATTCGTGATGAAAACCTGCCCAAATCGATCTACGAGATTGACGGTGCCAAAGAGGTTGCCATTGAGTTCCGGAGCTTCTCCAAAAACGCCGGCTTCACCGGCACGCGCTGCGCCTATACGGTGGTACCCAAAGAGTGCATGGCCTTTGACAGCTTTGGCGACAAGCAGGCTGTCCACCCGCTCTGGAACCGCCGCCATTGCACGAAATTCAACGGTGTCTCCTATCCGATCCAGAAGGCCGCCGAAGCGGTGTATAGCGCCGAGGGCAAGGCCCAGACCAGGGAACTCACCGACTACTACCTGCGCAACGCCGCCCACATCAAGGCCGAGATCACCAAACTGGGTTTCGACTCCGTCGGCGGCGACAACTCGCCTTACATCTGGATCGACGGCCAGGGCCGCGATTCCTGGGAGTTCTTTGACCTCCTGCTCAACAAGGCCGGGGTCGTCTGTACACCTGGGGCGGGTTTTGGCAAATGCGGCCAAGGCTACATCCGCCTCTCCGCCTTCAACTCTTACGAAAATGTCGTTACCGCCATGGAGAGAATCAGCGCTGAGGTAAA
>JBFFIS010000181.1:0-5736 GCA_041556375.1 Desulfurivibrionaceae bacterium
CACTTTTTATGAGCAGGCAAGACTGAAAGCGCAGAATGCGCGGGCCAAAACCAAGAAAAATTCCGCCGATCGCAGGTGGTATTTCTACCTAAAAACAGCCAGAAAAGAGCGATTCGACCTTTCCTCAACCGCGGCCAAGGCCGTGAAGGAGCGGCTAAAGCTGAGAGACATAGCTCTCACCCCATAATCGTCGGCCCAGACCAGACACCCGCTGCACCGGCGTCGCCACGGCCTGCAGGAAAATTTCCTCACTTCCCCAGACCTCCACCGACTGCCGGGCCCTGGTCAGAGCGGTATAGAGTAGCTCCCTACCCAACACCTGCGAGGGTTGGGTTGGCAGCATAACAACCACCCGATCAAATTCTGAGCCCTGGCTCTTGTGGACAGTCATGGCGTAGGCTGGCTTATAGGCAGGCAATCTACGGGCCAGCACCTGGCGCCAGCCGCCGTAATGCGGAAAAGAGGCATAGAGCCGGTCATTTTCCTGGCTCACCACCCCGGTGTCACCATTATAGAGTTCCAGCTCATAATTATTACTGGCTATCATGATAGGCAGACCAGGATAGAGAGGGTGGCTGACCTGGCCTGGCCCGCCCACCATCCGTACTATAAGCTCATTGACCCTCTCCATGCCCACCGGACCCTGGCGCAGGGCGCAGAGGACGCCAAGATCACCAAGAGCAGCAAGCTGTTGTTCTTTACTATGAGTGCCTGCTGCCAACCCGGCAAAGGCGGGATAGAGTTTTTTCTCCACCAGGCTCTCACAGGAGGATCCATAGTCAACCAGTGTCACATCCGGGCAACCCAGGTCAGCCAGAACCGCCAAGGCCTGTTCACCTTGGCCTCCATTTACCGCTGTGCTCAAGCGGCGGATGCCGCTGGTCTCCTGAAAACGATAGGAGGTCTGCAGGGTAATAATGCTATCGACCAAGGTATTTTGCCGCCGGGACGTGGGGCCCAGAATGACCCCCAAATCAGCGGCCAGATCCTGAAACTGACTGCTGAAACCGTCGCCGCCACCGCAGATGTCGCCGAGTACGGCACCGGGCTGCACCGAGGAGAGCTGAAAGTGATCGCCGAGCAAAATCAAGGTGCAGGCCTTAGGCAAGGCCGCCATGAGCTGGGCCATCAGAGGCAAATCCACCATGGAGGCCTCATCTATAATTACCAGATCAGCAGCCAGGGGATGCTGACTATCATAGCGCGGCCGGCCACCAGACAACCCCAGGAGACGGTGGATGGTCACGGTTTCATGGGGCAGCAGATGGCGCCTGTCCTCGGCCACCGGCAGGGCAGCCTTGGCCTGCTGAATGGACTGCTGCAAGCGGGCCGCCGCCTTGCCGGTGGGAGCGGCCAGGCGGATGACCCGGCCCTGGTGGAGCTCCTGGTAGATTGCCAGAATCTTGGCCACCGTGGTGGTCTTACCCGTTCCCGGCCCGCCGCTGATGACGGTAAACTTGCGGGTCAGGGCGGCCAGGGCGGCCACCTGCTGCCAGTCGGGTTGACCTTGATCGGAGCCAGGGAAAAACCTGGCCAGGGCGCCAGCAAGCGCCGGCAGCGAGAGATCGTCAAAATCGCCGCCCTGACGCCTCTTGATAAAATCGGCCACCAGGGTCTCGGCCTGATAATAGCGCTGGAGGTAGAGGGAAGGCCCATCAACAATAAGGGGGGCTGTGTCCCCTGGCCGCCCCACCACCCGGGTGGCCAGGAGCAGCTCAGCCATGTCCTCACCATTCTTAGCCCCTGCCAGGGTGGCCAGATCCAGGCAGATATGGCCCTCAGTCCGGGCCCTAGCAAGCTGGTTTACGGCCTGATAAAGCTCAGCACAACTCGTATCGCCGGCCAGACGCTGGATAAATTCAGCAAAATATTGTTCCAGGCCTCGGCCCTCTGCCTCTAAGGATACACTCATGACAACCAACCTCCCCGGCCATCACCAGGCAGGAGCATAAGATCGGCAATATCGGCAATGAGGTCGGCCCGGGGCCGATCAAAAAAGATACCGGTATCACTGCCCTGGCCGACGCCGCGCAGAAAGATGTAAAAAACACCGCCAAAATGGCGTTCATAGTCATAATCAGGCAGGCGGCTGGCCAGATAACGATGGAGGGCAACGCTGTACAGATGGTACTGCAGGCTATAGTTGGCCTCAACCATGGCCTGCTCCACCTGGCTGCGGCCGTAATCCAGCCTGTCATGGCCAAGATAGTTGGACTTCCAGTCAATAATGTAAAAACGCTCGTCATGACAAAAGACCAGATCGACAAAACCCTTTAAAAAGCCCTTGACCAGGGCATAGTCAAGGTGTTGGAGCTGGTCCAGAAAACCTGGGCCGCCACCGTGGTTGTGACGGCCAAAAAGGGCCGACAACTCAGAGGCCTGGGACGTGGCCAGGGGCAGATGAAACTCAAGCTCGTTCAAGCGGCTGTCCGGGGCCAGATCAGCAAGACAGAAATCATGGCCCGGAAGCTGAACGCCCACCACCTCGGCAAGCATCGTTGCCACCGCCTCCTGCCACTGTGCGCCAAAGCCGAACTGGCTGAGTTTGGCCGCAAGCCACTCCTCGACCTCGGCCTGGCGGCCGGCCCGAAAAGCACCAAAGTCAAGATGCTCAAAGAGGTGATGGAGGAAGGTGCCCGGCCCCGCGCCTTTGGGAAAATCAAAGATGGTCAGACCGCCCGCATCCCCCTCAGCCGTCCTGCCGCCATCCTGGCCGACATTACGGTCATAATCGGCAATGTAAGCCTCCTGATGGAGACCAGCGGTGAGCCGTGAAAAACTGCTGACCTGCCAGGAACGATCAACCGTGGCCTTAAAAGGGCGGCACGACAAGGCTGGGGGTTCCGTTTCCGGGCCAGGCATGACAGCGGCCTCAGCCGGGCAGTCCACCAGGGCGATGTCGCCTGGGACCCTGCCAACCAGCTCGGCGAGTTCCAGAGCCAACTCCTGGCCGGTCAGGCCCTGCAGGCGCTGGCAAAGCTCAGCCCTGCCCTCGCCGCTGCGGCCATGAAAGAGGTGGGCCAGGGCTGACTGCTGGCAGCCATACAACGGCCCCCAGACCACATAGCAGCGGTTCTTAGCCCGGGTCAGAGCCACGTAGGCCAGGCGGAGATTTTCAGCCAGCTCTTCGCTCAGGGCAATCTCCCTATGGGCCTCAAAATCCTCCGAGCCAATATCCAGGATGAGATCACGCCTGTCCTGATGAAAGAACAGCTCTTTCTGTTTGCCACTGGCGATCTTTGAGCCGCCCCAGAGAAAGGGGCAAAAAACCACCGGGTATTGCAGACCCTTGGCCTTATGGACGGTAACGATCTGCAGACGCAGGGCGTCGCTCTCCAGGCGCTGCTCATGGTCGCCGCCATGGCGGCCGGCCACACCCTGCCTAAGATAGTCGATGAGATGATGGCTGGCGAGGCTGCTGCGGCCTTGGAGAACCTCGCCGAGATGGAGGAAATTGGTGAGGCGACGTTCGCCGTCATGGAGGCGAAGAAGACGCTCGCGCACCTCTTCGCCGCTGGTCAGGGCCTGGAACATGCTCATAAAACCCTTGTCATGCCATAACCTCTTATAGGTGACAAAACGCTCCAGGAGCCCGTCCCAGACAGTTTCATCTCTGCCGCGCGCAAAGATGGCCGCGGCTGACCAGCCCAGAATATCGGTGGCCAGGGCGGCCAGCATTTTCTTCTCGGCAGTCGGTTCGGCCACAGCCTGCAGAACGGCAATGAGCTCCCGAGCCTCATGGCTGGCAAAGAGATCGTCCGTTGATTTGACCACGCTGGCCACGCCGACATCAAGCAGGGCCTGGTGGACCTGCCGGGCCTCGGCATTGGTCCGCACCAAAACGGCGATATCCCCCGGCACCAGGGAGCGCTCGCCAATCCTGGCCTGGCCCTGAAGCCCAAGCTGCAGCAAGCGGCAAATTTCGGCACAGCAGGCCCGGGTGGCCACGGCCTTGCTGGCCGGAGCACTGCGCTGCTTGCCATCAGCCCCCCCTTCGGCCAGCATGATCTGCAAAGGTGCCGGCTCGCCCTGTTCAACAGCAAGCTTACCTGCGACCCGCCCCGGCCACCTGGCCGGGGCAAAGGCGATCTCCGGAAAGACAAAAGTCGGCCACTCAGCCTTTTCCTCAAAGACAGCGTTAATCGCCGTAATCAGGCCGGGCTCGGAGCGGTAATTATCCTGCAGACTATAGTGGGACTTGACCTCTCTCGCCGCTGCCAGATAGGCAAAGATATCGGCGCCCCGAAAATTATAGATGGCCTGTTTGGGATCACCGATGAGATAGAGCAGGTGGTCTTTGATATTGCCATGAATGCGCTTAAAGATGTCAAACTGGATGGGATCGGTGTCCTGGAACTCGTCGATGAGGGCGGCTGGATACTTCTGGCGGATCACCGCGGCCAACCGCTCACCGTCATCACCGGCTAGGGCGGCCTGCAGGCGGGTGAGCAGATCATCAAAACCCAAGGTGCGCAGCTCCTCCTTGACCCGGGCAACCCCCTCTTCGGCGTAGGGAAAAAGACCGGCTTTCAGGGCCAGGATCTCACTGGCAAAGGCGCTGGCAAGCTGCTGCCATGCCTGCCAGAGACGGTCTGCGTACAGACTAAAGACATGACTGGGGGGCTGGCAGCCTTTTTTGATGCCCTGATCAAGATTTTCCTGGGTCACCTTGTATAAGAAATCAGGGGGCAGGACAAGCTCACCGTTAAAATAGGCGGTGATGGCAAGCAACCATTTGGCCACGCTTTTTTTGCGAAACTTATTGCCGTTCAAGGACGGCGAGACCAAGAGCCCCGCCACCTCTTCTGCGGCCTGGGGCCACAGCGCAACACCTTCAGCATAGAGACGACCAAACTCCCCCTCCAGCTCGGCGCAGGAGCTGAGCTTAGCAATAGTTGGGCAGACCTTGAGGCCGGGGCGCTGCAGCTTCAAGAGCTGCAGAAGCTTATCCGGACTGAGGGTGTCCTTAAGATAGTGAAGAAAGAGGGGGCTCCTGCCCGCTAGATTCTGGCGCCAATAATCACAGACCACCTGCCAATGAATATCACCCAAATCCGCCACCAGCTCAACATCAAAGAGAGTGGCGCTCTCCAGGCCGTTTTCCTTGAGCATACGCTGACAAAAGCCATGAATGGTGTAAATGGCGGCCTCGTCAAAATCATTGAGGGCGCAGACAAGATCTCGGCGGGCCTGGCCATGGTCGCTGATATTTTCAGAGAGCGTGGCCAGAAAATCTGCCTGACAGCCATGACCGCTGAAACAGGCCCGGGCCGCAACCAGCATCTCTCGAATGCGGACGCGCAGATCAGAGGCCGCCGCCTCGGTATAGGTAACCACCAGAATCTCCTGGATGGTCAACCGCTCTTCGACAAGAAGACGAACCACCAGGGCGGTGATGGTGTAGGTCTTACCCGTGCCGGCACTGGCATCAATAAGATGAAAGCCGTGCAGTTTTTTATCGAGGAGATCTGCCATAGGACCTGTTACTCCTTTGCCATGACCGGCAAGACCGGTTCGTAGACGGCCCGGGCCAGCCTGGCAAAATCTGCCCCCAGCTCAAAGTTTTCCGGGAAGCAGCGCTGGAGATAGGGATCCCAATGCCATTCGCCTCGTGTAAATTCTGTGCCCCACAGGGTCTTGGCCGCTGCCTGGAGGGCCTTTTCCTCGCTCTTGCCCTTCTGGCAGGCCTCGACAAAGACATAGGAGGCCTTGGCAAAGAAGGGTATGGGCTGCCGC
>JBFFIS010000182.1:0-5729 GCA_041556375.1 Desulfurivibrionaceae bacterium
ACGACCTGCGCCTGGTCAAGGGCAAAGCCAAAGAAGAAGAGCAGGAAGAGCCTACAGCCCAATCTGCCCCTTAGGCGTTCAACCCACATTGCACGCTCCCCTATAAACCGGGGGCTTTTTAAGCATAAAAAAACCGCATCAAGTTTTTAACTTGATGCGGTTTTTTTATTAGAAGAGCGCTAAATCTCAGCTATTTTCATGTTCAAACTTCTTCATGAAGTCAACAAGATCAACAACACCCTGCTTAGGGAAGGCATTATAGATTGAGGCCCGACAGCCACCTATGGAGCGATGCCCCTTGAGTCCATCCAAGCCCTGCTTAGCCGCCTGGGCAATAAACTCTGCCTCTAATTCAGGGGTAGGCAGATTAAAGGTGACATTCATCAGAGATCGTGAATCAACCTGGGCATGGCCCCTGTAAAAATCGGTAGAGTCGATCATACTATAGAGCACCGCCGCCTTTTCCTTGTTCTTCTCCTCCATGACCTCGACACCGCCGGCAGCCTTGAGCCACTTGCAGACCAGACCAACAACGTAGATGGCAAAACAGGGAGGGGTGTTGAACATGGATCCCTTGTCAGCATGGGTCTTGTAGCGCAGCATGGTGGGGAGGGTGTCGGGGGCCCGATCAAGAAGATCGTCACGAATGATAACGGTGGTAACCCCAGCCGGCCCCATATTTTTCTGAGCTCCGGCAAAGATCAGACCAAAGGGGGACACGTCAAACTTCCGGCTTAAGATATCAGATGACATATCACAGACCAGCATCTTGTCACTTTGAGGAAATTCAGCAAACTGGGTGCCGTAAATGGTGTTATTAGAGACAAAGTAGAGATACTCAGCAGCAGGATCAACGCTATAATCACCGTTCTTGGGCACATGATTAAAGGTGCTTTCTTCACTGGAATAGGCGACATGGGCCTCGGCAATCAGGTTGGCTTCTTTGATGGCCTTCTTGGCCCAGGTACCGGTGTTGAGATAGGTTGCCTTCTGACCAGGCCGCAAAAGATTCATCGGAATCATGGCAAACTGAGTGGAGGCGCCACCCTGAAGAAAAAGGACCTTGTAGTTATCGGGAATCGCCATGAGCTCACGCAACAGTGCCTCAGTCTCATCAGCCACAGCCATAAATTCCTTGGAACGATGGGAAAGCTCAATCAGGCCAATACCCTTATCGTTAAAATTAACAATATCCTTCGCAGCTTGCGCCAATACCTCCTGGGGTAGGGTAGCTGGTCCTGGGCTGAAATTATATATACGATCTGGCATGGAGAGTTCCTCTTTCAAGGCTGAAGTTAGTAATTATCTGGGTTTGACAGGTGTAAGACTTAATTTACGCTAGAGCATCCATTTATACTTTCCCTGACGAAAGTCCGCTTGCAAAAACAGATAGATTCAAAAAGTGGCAAATATAGTGTAAATATGGGGAGCTGTCACTCAAATTGTAAAGACTGAACTCCCCGATAAACGCTTGCCTGCTCCTGGTCGTTTGCCACCCATGACATCACCATCACACCACTTCAACAATCAGAAAATCATTGTCTTACCCGGCCCAACCGGTGTCGGCAAAACAGAACTCTCTTTGGGAATTGCCGAGAAATTTAAGGCTGAGATCATCTCCATGGACTCCATGCAGATCTATAAGTACATGGATATCGGCACCGCCAAACCGACCCAGGAAGAGCGCGGCCGCATTCGCCATCACCTTGTCGATTACGTTGAACCAAATGAAATTTACCATGTCAGTCGCTTTGTCAAAGACGCCCGCCAAGCCATAGCTGATATTAGCAACCGGGGCCTTATCCCCATGCTGGTTGGAGGGACAGGACTATACATGCGCGGCCTGCTCGAAGGAGTCTTTGAGCTGCCTGCTATTCCAGACCACATCAAGACCCAGGTTCGCAGCGACATGGAGAAGATAGGCAATGCCGCACTGTATGACGAGCTCAAAAGCTGCGACCCAAAAACCGCCGCCCGAATCCACCCAAACGACAGCCAGCGCTTGACGCGGGGCCTGGAAATCTATAGAGCCACTGGTATTTCCTGGTCGGAGCACCTCTCCAGACAACAAAAAAAGAGCGGTGAATTCGAAGCTGTCAAAATCGGCCTGCGCAGAGACCGAAACGAACTCTACCAGCGAATCAACACCAGGGTCGACATGATGATCGACCAAGGCCTGCTTGCAGAGGTAGAACATCTTTTAGCCATGGGCTTTGGCCCCGAACTCGGGCCCATGCAGTCCATTGGCTACCGCCATATGGTGCAGTATATCCAGGGACAATGGTCATGGCAGGAGGCCATCACCTTTCTGGCCCGTGACACCAGGCATTACGCCAAGAGACAATTTACCTGGTTTGGCCGCGACCAATCCATCCATTGGTTTCACCCCGATGATAGACAGGCTGTTGAACAACTGCTTGCAAGGAAGGGATTTTGAAAAAAACAACCATCAGAGAGCGGTCACGGACAGAAGCTGTCTATGACACGGCCAGGTCCCAGGGTTTAAGCCATATCCAGGCAGACATCCTCTGCCGGAGAAATATTGCTGCCAACCAAAGCCTCAGCCCCTTTGTTGACCCCAAACTTCGCGAAATCCCAGCTCCCAGCCTGCTTAAAAACTGTCAGTTGGCAGTAGATCGCATCGTCACAGCCATCAAAAAGGGGGAAAACATCGGTCTGGTGACCGATTACGACGTTGATGGCCTCACAGCCCACACCGTCATCAAAAAGGCCCTCAGTGAGCATTTTCACCACAACAAAGACCGTATCCACAGCTTTGTCGGCAGCAGATTGGAGGATGGCTACGGCTTAACAGAAGAGCTCTGCCGCCGCATACTGGCCAACAAACCCTCGATCAGTCTCATCATCACCGCCGATTGTGGCGTCTCTGACGAAAGCAGGCTCTCTGTCCTCAAAGAGGCTGGTATTGATGTTATTGTTACCGACCACCACCTTGTTCCAGAGGACGACTTCCCCCATTCGGCATTTACCCTTGTCAACCCCCAGCAACAGGGGTGCCAGTACCCTGACCAGACCATTTCAGGCTGCATGGTGTCCTGGCTCGTCCTGAGCGCTGTGCGCACGCGACTTCTTGAAAAGAGTGTCATATCAGCCCAATCACCAACACTTATCTCCCTGCTTGACTATGTTGCTCTGTCGACTATCGCTGACAGCGTATCACTCCTCAGCCCGACCAACAGGGCCGTGGTCAGATATGGCCTCGGAGAAATAAACCTCTTTGCCAGGGATTGCTGGCGAGCTATGCAGTTTGGCAAAAAACCAATTTCAAAACTGACAGAGGAGGACCTGGCCTTTCAGGTCAGCCCCAGGATAAATGGCGCCGGCAGAATGGCAGACCCCCAACTGGCCTTGGATTTTTTACTTGCAGATTGCCCTGATTCGGCAAAACAAGCCTTTACCACCCTCACAGAGACAAACGAGCTTCGGAAAAAAAGGGAAGCCGAGTCCATGGTCCTGGCCCATGAATTGACAGGAAAAACAGATCTGAGCCAGGGCATCGTCGTATACCACCCAGATTTCCATCCGGGAATCTCAGGAATTCTCGCCTCTAGACTGGCTGAAAGCTATGGCGTTCCCGTTGTGGTCTTCAGCAACACCGCAACAAAAGGGGTGTTGGCGGGGTCCTGCCGGACAAGCGGTGCAAGCCATATTCGCAACATCCTTGCCAGAACAGCTGAAATGGCGAGCCAGGCCAACAGGGAAAACATCATATCATTCGGCGGTCATAAAGGAGCTGCGGGTATCAAAATTCACCAGCAGGAACTTGAGACCTTTCGTAAAGATTTTTTAGCGGTCTTATGCGAGGAAGAGGGGAGCGATGAAGACTTTGTCGTCCTGGAGACAGATGGCTCTCTCAGGGCTGAAGAGATAAGCCTGGCTACTGTCGACGAGATAAACATGCTTGCCCCCTTTGGCCAGCATTTTGAACATCCTGTATTCGCCAACGAATTCATCGTAGCCAGCGCAAAATTTGTCGGTCAGGACAAAGACCACCTCCAGCTGACCCTCGAGATCGACAATAACCAGTACCGGGGCATCTGGTTCAGGGCGAGAGCCAAAAACGAAAAGATGGCAAATTCAAGCGTTCCTGGAAGTACAATCAACTGCATCTACCAGCTCGCCAGTAATGAATTCAGGGGAAAAAGAAACATACAGCTCTGCATTACGGATATTACAGAATAAAAAAAAGAGAAATCAATCGTCCTTGGTGGTGTGACAGACAAAACAACCTGAGTTACTCGGTGAGGTGGGATCATTGGCCTTCATAACACTATAATCCCACCGAAGCATATCGGGATAATCAGTGGCATGGGAAGCATGACAGGAAAGACACATCACCACATCAGACCCAGGCACCACCCCTGAACTAGGGAGATCAGAGACAACCGTACGAGCAACTGGGGCGTCAATATTATACGAGGTATAAAAGGAATACTCGCCTGTTGCCGGCAGCGCGACATCGGTAGGGTGGCGGATGAAGGGAGAGGTAAAGCTACTGCCAATACCATCTGAGGTAGAGGTCGTCAGGGTATGGAAATTACCATGACAGGTGGCGCAAAACTGGCTCATGGTATTGTCCGGCGGACTGACGCCGATATTATGACAGCTACTGGCACCACCACTACAACCAAGCTGAACAGGTGTGGCCTGACCGAAATACTCATTATGACTGGCAGAACTAATATTTTGCCACTTATCCGTCTGGTTCTCCAAGCCCTTAACGCCGGTCAGAAACCGGTAGCTGTTTGCAGGGGTGGTGGCCTCGTCACATTTACCGTCAACATTATTATGATGAGCGCCGGAGAGGGTGGCAACACCTGAGGCAATTGGCGTACTTGCATACCGATATCCATGGCAACCATTCGTACCGGCACAGGTTAGGTTACCATCGTTGACCACCATCCCATCGTCATGAAAGGATTGAACTATGCCTCCAGGAGGGGCATAGAGCAGGTCATCCTCATTGCTAAAATCTATTACATTATGGCCCTTGGCGTCAGAGGCACCGCTACCCTTATTACCGAGAAGATAGGCAAAATTGCCGCCGGCAAGATCACCAGAGCCATCGATATGGAGAACCTGTGGAACAGGGGTTGTACCGAGAAGTTCAATTTTATTGGCTGTGCCCATGGCGTGACAGCCAATACAGCTCCCCCTGGTCAGAAAAAGGTTGGCTGATGAGCCTGATTCACCACCGACTGTGGCCATGGCTTGCCCATCCTGACTATTATGCATGGTATGGCAATTGTCACAGGGGCCAGTCATGCGGGCAATAGCAAGGGAAGGGGGGGATAAAAGCAGGCACGTTAGGGCAACAACAGACTTTCTACCGAGAAGAATAGACCTATAAGAAAAGCGCATATATGCTCCTTGCATAAAAGGAGATAGCCCTTTGGCGGCAGCAGCTACCAAGACCTCGAAACGTACTTACGTATCTTATCCTACATCAGAAGACAATGTACAGGTGCGACCTTTTGCCGCATCTAGTAATTTCTTAACAATAGTCATGCCGAGAAAACAAAACAGCTAAAAAACAAGATACAGGGCTGTGAAGACAGGCAAAGAGGACTTCTTAAGCGTATAGCATCTAAAAGCTCAAAAACATGAAATAAATTATCCAGCCAGAAACTGACCACCCAGGCTAACAGCACAAAGCCTGTCAATGCCCCATCACCATGACAAAATGGAACACTTAGTGGTGAAAAACT
>JBFFIS010000183.1:0-5712 GCA_041556375.1 Desulfurivibrionaceae bacterium
CACTGAACTGGGCGCCCTTGACGACAGGCGCAAGCTGACCCGCTCCGGTCGGCTCATGGCCCGTTTACCCCTTGATCCGCGCCTGTCACGGATGATCATTGCCGCTCGTCAGGAAAACTGCGTGCGGGAGATGATCATTATTGCCGCCGCCCTGTCCATCCAGGACCCGCGCATCCGGCCTCCAGACAAGGAGGCTGCCGCTGATGAGTCCCACGCCAGATTCAAGTCGGCTGCTTCCGACTTTGAGAGTTTCTTGAACCTCTGGGACCTCTTTGGCCGCACCGCTGTCGCCACCGGCAGCCAGTCGAAGCTCCGCAAGTTCTGTAAACAGAATTTTCTCTCCTATCAACGGCTGCGTGAGTGGCAGGATATCCATGAGCAGATTCGTGCCATTTTGGCCGAAGAGGGCCGGGACAAGCGCCACGGTGCCCTGCGTTTTCTGGAAAACAGCGAGCCGGCAAGCTACGACCAGGTGCACCGTGCCATCCTGAGCGGGAATCTCCGCAATATCGGTCTGCGCAAGGCCAAGAATATCTACCAGGGCTGCCAGGGTAAAGAGCTCATGGTCTTTCCCGGTTCCGGCCAGTTCGGCAAGAATAATACCTGGATCATGGCCGGCGAGCTCATGGAAACCTCCCGCCTCTTTGCCCGCAGTGTTGCCGGCATCAAGCCGGAATGGATCGAGCCCCTGGCCGGCCATCTCTGTAAGCGCGCCTATCTCGGTCCCCACTGGGCCAAGAAACAGGGTATGGTGGTGGCCAAGGAGCAGGTTTCCCTCTTCGGCCTGATTATCGTTGCTGGCCGCCGCGTCAACTATGGCCGGGTTGATGCCGAGGCCGCCCGCCAGATCTTTATCCATGAGGCCCTGGTCGCCGCTGAGCTGGGAGGCAGCTTTCCTTTCCTGGCCGCCAACCGTAAGCTCATCGAGGACATGGAGGAAGTTGAGCATCGCACCCGGCAGCGCGGTGTCCTGGTTGATGACCTGGAATTCTTCGCTTTCTATGACAAGCGCCTGCCGGCTGACGTCTTTGACCGCCAGAGCCTGGCCCGCCTGGTCAAACAAAATGGTAGCGATGACTTCCTGCGCATGGCCGAGGCCGACATCGTCAAGGGCCAGCCAGAGGAGGGCCGGCTGGCTGATTTCCCCGAGTCCATCCACTGCGGCGAGCTGACCTTTAAGCTCCGCTACTGTTTTGACCCGGGCGCCAGTGAAGATGGCATTGCCGTGGTCATTCCCAAGAACCTGGCCGCCCATAGCCGGCGGGAGTATTTCGAATGGCTGGTGCCCGGCCTGCTGCAGGAAAAAGTAACCTATTTGTTAAAGAGTCTGCCCAAGTCTATCCGCCGTAACCTGGTGCCCATTCCCCAGGCCGCTGAAAGGCTGATGCCGCTCTTGACTCCCTATCAGGGCAATCTTTTCCGCCAGCTTGAGGTGGCCATTGCTAAGACCTTTCAGCTCAAGGTGGAGCCCGCCATGTGGACGACGGACAACCTGCCGCGTCATCTGAGGATGCGCTTTGAGCTGGTGGACGGCGATGAAGTGGAGTCGAGCCGTGATCCCAAGGTCTTGGTGCAGAAAGGCGGCCAGGATGACGACTCCCAGGGCCTCGTGGCCCTGCGCACAAAGTATGAGCGTGATGATATCCGCAGTTGGGATTTTGCCGACCTGCCTGAGCGTCTGCAGATCAAGGATCGCCAGGGCAATCTCACCGGTTTTGCCTATCCCGGCTTGGTGGCCCAGGGCAAGAAGGGTGTCGGCCTGCGTATTTTCGCCGACATCACCAGCTGCCGGGCCGAGACCAGACAGGCCTTACTGGTGCTCTACGACCTGCAATTCGTCAAAGGACTGCAGGGCCTGAAGAAGGACTTTGTCCTGCCCCGGGCCCATTGGGCCCTCTATGAAGGGCTGGCCAGCCATGAGGAGATTAACCGGGAGCTCTTTGCCTTTATCCTGCGGGAGATTTTTTGCTGCCAGGACGGCGTTATCCCCAGCAAGGAGAAGTTCAGCGCCACATTGGAAGAGGTGAAGGCTAACGGGCCCTATGTCCTAGGAAAAAAAATCCTGGCCCAAGTGGTTGCCGTTCTCCAGGAGCGCCGGGCCACCCTCGATTTTATCAGCGGTCTGGAGGAACAGTGCCGCGGTAAAAAATATTTCGGCATCAGTGCCGAGGAGTGCGCCGCCTTCCGGGCTGAAGTCAGCCGCTATCTGCCGCCGGATTTCCTGGCCACCATGACCATAGCCAAGCTCACCCAGGTGCCTCGCTATCTTAAGGCCCTGACCATCCGCCTTGAGCGGAAACTCCAGGACCCGGCCAAGGACAGCGCCCGCCTTCAGGAGATCACCCCTTTTGTCGACTGGCTTGCCGAAGTGCGCAGCCGCCAAGGGCTGACCCCGGAGATTGAAGCGGAACTCGATCATTTCGCCACCATGGTTGAGGAGCTGCGGGTCTCGCTCTTTGCCCAGGAGCTGAAAACCCTTTTCCCCATTTCAGGCAAGCGTCTGAAGAAAAAGCAGCAGGAGATAATAGTTCTGTTGCCCTGAATCTTTTGTTGAGGAAAGGACCTGTTCCTCCCCCCTCTCCCCCAATCGACAAACAGCCTTCAGCTTCCTTTGATCAGCCAGAAAAACAGTGCCCCAGCGGACAACCGTTTGACAAGACAGGGGATAATGCCGAAAATGAACCATTGCTGTGGGAAAATCAGTCTTTGCCAGCATGGGCGGTAATTTCTGATTGTTTTCTCGGGGGCCGGGGAGAGAGGTGGATGGACGCCAACAAAAAAAGCCATATGGGTGGCGATGCCGCCCGGAGCAATCTCGGGGGGCGGCACGGTCATGGCCGTGACTGGTCCTGGCATATCATCGACGGCCTTAACGAAGCGGTTATTGTTGTTGATTGCGATGGCGTTGTTACCTTTGCCAATCCCGCCGCCATTCTCATGCTGTCCTGGGATGATGACTATCTGGGCCGTCGGCTGAAATCCGCCATGTCCTGCGGCGATGGCACTACTCTGCCTTTTTTGGATAATAAAGGTTCTCTGGACCCTTCTCTCAGCGCCGGCGACACTCTTAGTGGTCTCGAGGAGGTCAAGGGCTTGGCCCAGGACTCCTTTACTGTCGAATATCTGGCCTCCCCCCTTATGGACAATGGTGACGTTGTCGGTGCTGCTATCATCTTCAACAATATCAGTGAGCGCATTGTCACCGAGGGCGAACTCAGCGAGGCCAATAACAGGCTGCAGCATTTAAATAGTGAACTGCAGCGCAAGAATAAACGGCTGCAGGAGATTTCCGTCACCGACAGTCTGACCAAACTCTATAACCATCGCCACATCATTGAACGCCTCCAGGAACATGTCGGCTCTTCTGAGCGCTATCAACGCGACTTGGCTGTGATGATGTTTGATATCGATTTTTTTAAGAATGTCAACGACACCTACGGCCATCCCTTTGGTGACGAGGTTCTGGAGCAGGTCTCAATGACCCTGCTCCAGGAGATCAGGGCCGTTGATATTGCCGGACGCTATGGCGGTGAGGAGTTTCTGGTGGTGATGCCGGAAACCGACCTGGCCGAGGCCATTGGTATCTCCGAACGTGTCCGCCTGGCCATGGAAGCCCTGACCTGGAAGCATCCCATAACCGTGACGATCAGCGCTGGCGTCGCCATGTGGCAGAATGGTGAAACCGCCTCAGAGCTGATTGCCCGGGCCGATGACCTGCTTTACGAGGCCAAGCAGGGCGGTCGGAATCAGGTGCGGGGCTAAAGGTGATAGTCTGCTGTTACTGTGCTAATTGGATTGAAAAGCCTGGCTCTTTCTTAGCTTCATACATTGCCTTGTCAGCGATTTTGACGAGGCTATCTGCGTCATAGTTGTTATCTGGCGGTGAAACCGCGATTCCCATGCTGCAAGAAATACCCGAGCCTTCTGTCGATTCCTTGATAACCTTGTTGAGCCTTTGGCAGACCTGTTGGGCTTCCTGGGCATTGCTTTCCGGTAGGATTATGCAAAATTCGTCGCCACCGTACCGGGCTATGATTTCACTCTCCCGAAGAGTGCTCCGCATGGCATCAGCCACGGCAACAAGTATTTCGTCACCACGTTTATGGCCCTGGGAATCGTTTAATTTCTTAAAATTATCCAGATCAAAATAAACGAGGACTGTGGCGTGATTCCTTCTTTGGCCCCGCATTAATTCCCGCCGCAGCTCCGTGTAGAATGCCCGTTGATTTAATAATTTTGTCAGACCATCATGCTGGGCTTGTTCTTTTAAGAGTTTTGTCCGTTCTGAGATGACCTCTTCAAGAGATTCTGCATAGTCTTCCAGGTCTTTCTTGCTCCTGCTGACTTCATCCATCAGGCTGTTGATATAGGTGTCGAAGGTAATGGAGAGGTCAAACATGAGTATCTTTTCTACTGCCGCAGAACCTGCCCCGCATGAGGAGCAATTTTGACTGTGATGAGAGATGATGATGTTGCGCAATGCTGAGAGTAAATTGTGGACGGCGGAGATATAAAACTTTGGCTCCAGGCCGATGCGGTTATGGACGACACCAACACGAAGGCGGGCATGAATGTACTCTTCGTCATATTGGCCATCGAAGAGGGTCAATATGTAATTGCGCTGATGATTTTTAAGGCGCCTCAGGGTTTCTGCATCGCCAATGAGGCGATCCATTTCACTGAATTGCAGAATTTTTTTATAAAATTCATCTACAACTTCATCTAAGTTTTCAGCGACAACCTCTCGAAGTGAGACAAGGGTCTGGATGACCTCCTCGTTAATGTCAAAATACTCTTTGCGGCGCTTTATCTCGTGTTTGGTGACTTTAAGCTGCTCAATGAGGGTCTTTTTCGTCGTTTTCATATGGTAATCTCGTGGTGCTGAAGTTTTTGTTCGCTGACGATTCAAGGTCACAAGCGAAGCTTGCCTGGCTCAGGAAGCGTTTGCCGCATCCCTGATTATCTCAAAGATTGCCATTGGCTCCATGTCATTTTGACTGGCAATTTCCTTAACACTCTGGCTCGGCTCGGCCTCTATTCCTGCTTGGGACAAGGCGGTGGTGATCGTCGCCAGGTCCAGATTGAAATCAGTGCAGATATCCGTCAGTTTTTTGCGGCCAAACCCAGGAGTCGGTGAATCTGGGAAAGCAGGATGGCCCTTGCCGCCTTTGTTTTTTGCGGCCGGTTTAATAACGGCGAAGAGCTCTTTGGGGGTCAGGTTATTTGCCGTGGCAAGGGCAAGGATAGTTTGCTTTTCATTGTCAACGGCGATGTTGGCCTGGCGCAGCAGGGCGATACTCTGGTCGAGGTCAAGGTCGACCTTTTTGGTAAACATCTTTAAGGAAGAAAGTTCGGCATGACCATAGGGTGGTTCGCCGTACTTGATGCCGGCGGCATCCTTTATCGAGGCGCCGATAGAAATGACTGTGCTCATCGGCGGCACCTGAAAATAGGTGCCGAGTCCTATCACCAGGGTGAGGAGCAGGGCAATGTTGAAATTAACGGTAAACACCGTCAGTTCTTTTGCCTTTGACTTTAAATAGGCAATAAGGGGGTTCCAGTTATAGTAGAGATGGAGAAAGCCGGCCAGGATGAGGAGGATGCCTAAGTTGAGGTGCAAGTCGCCCCACTGTGTTTTGCTCAATCCCCAGAGGCGCCAATCCGACCAGTATGCCACCCGGCCATGGGGAACGATGTAGAGGATGACACTGG
>JBFFIS010000184.1:0-5707 GCA_041556375.1 Desulfurivibrionaceae bacterium
ACCGGTAATCAGATCTATGACACAAAGAATAAATATTTTGTTACACCAAAAGTCTTTGGTTTCAAGGGTGACGCAGAGGCATATTGGACGACCTTTGACTGGAAGAAGGCCGCCACTGCAGGTATGAAGGCCACAGGTCTTCCCTTCTCAGGCGAGTACGGTTTCGCACCCTCAGAGACTTACTGGCCCATCAACCATATGGTTAATGCGAAGGAAGGATCGTTGCAATGTCTCGATTGCCATGGCGATAAAGGCCGTCTCGACTGGAAAGCTCTTGGCTATAAGGGTGATCCAATGAAGGTGAAAAAGGCAGCTCGCTTCTAAAAGCTTGTTGTTGCCTCACTCTGTTTAGGCAGGGACGAGGAGCCACCCAACAAAAAAGCCAGGGCATTTTGCCCTGGCTTTTTTGTTGGTATTTTGTATGGTGGGTCTGGTTTTACGATGCAAAGAGTCGCGCCGGTTAGCGCTTATGAAGGACAAAAAAGTAGATAGGGAATAAAATGGCTGAAACTATTGAAGAGTTGACCATTAACTGGGAAGAAGATGGCATTGTGGTCTGCAAAGAACTTGACAAGGTTGTCCTCTCCAAGGGTGCCTGGAGCACTATTATTTTCCGGTACCAGCAATGGGACAAGAAAAAAGAGGAGTACGGCCCCGATCGCTATACCATCAGGCGCTATCGCAAGATGAGCGGCGAATATAAGGCTCAGGGCAAGTTTAATATCTCCAGTGCTGATCAGGCCCGGAAGATCATCGACGCCCTCCAGGGCTGGCTTGATTAACAGCAGAATTCAGAATTCAGGAATAAGAAGCAAAACACGGCCCCAATTTCTCCTGTATGCTGTGTGCAGAATTCTTATTTCTGAGTTCTAGCTTTTACAAAATTTCTTCACCCGGCCGCTGCCCTGCCAGCCGGCCTCGCGAATTTCCCGAGTCAACTCCGCCGTTACCTCCCACTTGTTCAGGGGGCTGATCAGGTAGAGGCCGTCGACAAAATCAGCGACATCACTCATCAACTGCCTGGTGTAGTCCAGGGCGCATTTTCGTTGGTCCTCCACCTTGTCATACTGCCAGAGTTTTTTGCGTAAGGATGCCGGGATGGAGATGCCGGGCACCTCGTTATGGAGGAAGTCGGCATTACGCGCTGAAATGAGCGGGAAAATGCCGGGCAGGACGAGAAGCTCGAGATGGTTTATGGCCTCCATCATCTGCTCGATTTCGCCGGCGTCAAAGATGGGCTGAGTCATAACAAATTTTAGGCCCAGTTCGGCCTTACGCTCCAGACGTCTGATCTGAACCTCTGGCCGTGAGGGCCGGAATGAAAAGGCGCCGCCAATGGAAAAGTCGGTCTCGGCCTTCATGGCCTTGCCGGCCAGGTTATGGCCCTGGTTGAAATGGTCGATCATCCGGATCAGGCCGAATGATTTGACATCAAAGACACCACTGGTGCCGGGTTGGTCACTGGAGGTGGCCGGGTCGCCGGTTATGGCGAGAATGCCGCTTATCCCCAAGAGGTGAGCCCCCATGATCTGGGACTGCAGGCCAAGGATATTACGATCCCTGCAGGTCAAGTGGATGATGGTCTGGATGTCCAGTTTCTCATGGATGAGGTGGGCCAGGGACAGATTGTCGGCCCGCAGGATCGCCAAGGGGTTTTCGCCCAGAGAGATGGCATTGGCGCCGCTTTTTTTGAGCTCCCGAGCCCCGTCAATGACGCCATCCACGGCAAGATGGGTGGGCGGATCGAGCTCGACAATAATGGGGAGCTCGTCTGCCGGCAGGTTTTCCAGGAGGCTGCCTTTTTTGTGGCTCGCCTTTGTGTCGTCGCTTTTGGGGGTGGTGTCGCCCTGAATATCAGCCGACCGCACCAAGGGGCGGCGTTTTATTTTCAGGTGTTGCTGGAATTCGTGGATGTGGGCCGGTGTGGTGCCGCAGCACCCCCCGACCAGGCGGGCCCCGAGTTTAATCATTTCCGCCAGGGCCTTGACCATATAGGCGGGCTCGGTGGGATAGACCATGCGGTGGCCGACAATTTCAGGGAAGCCGGCGTTGGGGAAGGCCGAGAGGGGGGCCTTGTCGCGGAGGGGAGAGAGGTGCTCAATGGCGGTGAGCAGCGATGACACCCCGCGGCCGCAATTGCCACCGACCACATTGGCGCCGGCTGCCAGGGCTGCCTCGCCGCAGGTAAGGGCGTCAACGCCGGCTGCGGTTTTGCCGCCGGACGGATAGGCCATTTGGGCGACGATGTCAATGTCACTCAGCGCCCGTGCCGTTTTGATGGCCAAGACCAGTTCGTCAAGGTGGGTAAAGGTCTCAAAGAGCAGGAGGTCGACGCCGCCTTCTAAAAGGATCTCGATCTGTTCGCTGAAAATTGCCGTGAGCCCCTCTTCGCTGGCCTCGCCGGTGGACAGGGGGAAGTCCATTCCGGAAGGGCCGATGGAGCCGGCGACATAGACGTCCTGGCCCGCAGCTCTTTTGGCCAGTTGTACTCCGGCCAGGTTGATGTCGCGGATCTTGCTGTCTAAACCCGACTCCTGGAGTTTGCAGCGATTGGCGCCAAAGGTGTTGGTCTCGATGAGCTGGCTGCCGGCCCGGATGTACTCTTCGTGGATAGAGTAGATCAGGTCGGGCTCGCTGAGGTTGAGGCGTTCGGTGTCTTTGCCGAGCTCAAGACCCTTGCTGTAGAGATAGGTGCCAATGGCACCGTCACCGAGAAGGACCTTGTCGCGCAGATAATCGGTTAAGTTCGGTTTCATGGTTTTTGTCTGGTGTCCAGGATGGGTGGGGGGATTATTTTTCAGGCACCATACCATTTCTCAGGCTAACCGCAAAGAATGAAGGCGGCTGATTACTGGCGGTCGGGAACGGTGATGGTGATGGCGTTGCGCGAAGCGGGCCGGTCCTGTTTCTTTTGCTGAGGACTGTCCGGGGTGGTGATGGTGATGCCGGTACGCTGTTTGGCAGGCGGTCTTGATAGCTGTTTCTTGGTAGAGCTTGGGCTCAATATTTTAGGCTCTGTGCCAGCAGGGGCGCTTTTTTTATGGCTGCTGCTGATGGCTGCCTTGTCTCCATCCGCCTCTGGTCTCGAGGCATCTTCTTTTAAGATAAAAAAGGCGACAACAAGGAGAAAAACAAGGGCCGCACCGATAAGGATGGCGAGGGGTATCTCTTTAATTTTGGCGACAGCCGTCAGCAGCGGTTTAGGTGTCGGACCAGGTTCATAGAGGGTGGCGTCCTCCGGAGAGCTGGCCTTGCCGCCGCCACTGGCCTGGGTGACCAGGGAGGTGTCAAGTCTGGCAAAGGCCTCTTGCAGGCCGGCAAGAAAATCTGCAGCGTTTTGAAAGCGGTTGGCAGGGTTTTTGGCCAGGCAGGTCTGGATCAGGCCATCTAGGGGGGCGGCAAGTCTGCTGTCGAGCTGAGAAGGCTTTGGCGGCATGACATTAACCACCTGGTGCATGATGGTGGTCATGGATGAGCCAGAAAAGGGCTTGTGGCCGGTGAGGAGCTGGTAGAGGATGATGCCGGCTGAAAAAAGATCGCTGCGCTGGTCGACCTCTTCACCGCTGAAGATCTCGGGCGCCATATACGACGGTGTGCCCATCATGCTGCCAGCCATAGTCAGACTGGAGGATTCCAGGCGGGCAACGCCGAAGTCCATGATTTTTAGGGTGCCGTCCGGGGTAAAGATAAGATTGTCCGGCTTGATGTCACGGTGGACAATGCCATTGGTATGGGCATAGGACAGGCCGTTGAGGAGCTGGCTGAGGATGTCGACAACCTCGGCCAGGGTAAAGTTTGTCTGGCTGGCCAGAAGCTCTTTAAGGCTGTGGCCCTCAATATACTCCATGGCGATAAAGGCGGTGTCATTCTCCTCGCCATACTCATAGACCGTGACAATGTTAGGGTGGACTAGGCGGCCGGCCGCCTGGGCCTCACGCCTGAATCGGCCCAGAGCCTCGCCGATCTCATCATCGTCAAAAGCGGCCTTACGAATGACCTTGATGGCAACGGTACGTTCGATATGGGGATCAAAGCCTTTATAGACAACGCCCATGGCACCGCGTCCCAGGATGTCGAGGATGGTGTATTTGCCGATATGTTCAGGGATATTTTTTTCAGTCATGGGTGGCGGTTGCAAGGAGACTATGTTGAGCGTTCAGCCTTTTGTCACTGCTTTGCTTCAGGATAAGAGAGCCGGTTCTGAAAAGCAAATAGAATGGCCAGCTTGCATAGGTATTATCTATTGTTTTTATGGCTCGCCATCATCTACTTTAAAAGGGGTCTTTAAGACTGGAGAATAATCGCAGAGGATACCGAGATCACAGAGTATTTTAATCGGCAGTTTTGTTGTTAATCTAGCGAACCAGCAAGCACTTTTTTTTAAAATGTTTCTGTGGTTATGGCCACCAAAGCACTGTGGTAAAAAGGAATTATATGTCAAAGCAGGTATTGAATTGTCAGGGGCTTCCCTGTCCGCAACCGGTTATCCAGACTAAGGATAGCCTGGCTGCCATGGTGGAGGGGGAGCTTGTGGTTGTCGTCGATAATGAGGCGGCCCGCGATAATGTCAGGCGTTTTGCCGAGAGTCAGGGCCACGGGGTCTCTATTGCCCAGAGCGGCCAAACCTTCCAGGTGTCAATCACGAAGGGTGCCAATGATGAATCTGGGCAGGAACCGGCTGTTGAATGTCCGGTGCCCCCGGCAAAAAAGAGTATTGTCGTCCATATCTCCTCGGAGGTTATGGGGCGCGGCGATGATGGTCTCGGCGTTCGCCTTATGGCCGCCTACTTTGATACCCTGGCTCAGTTTGCCGAAAATATAACCCATGTCACCCTGGTAAACTCCGGGGTCAAGCTCATTGCTCAAGGCTCACCTGTACTGGCTGAGGCCCGGGAGCTGGAAAAGCTAGGTGTGCAGTTCGTTGCCTGCGGCGTCTGCCTCAAGCATTTTGGGCTTGATGATAAGGTCGAGGTGGGCATTGCCTCTAATATGTTCTCCATCCTCGCGGCCCAGAAGGAGGCCGATCTGCTCTTACGCCCTTAAGGGGCAGATGGCATATGTTATTCGGACCTCAAGAGGGTGGGGCGCAGAAGAAGCAGTTTCGTACGCCTAGGGCGGCAATGTCTTCGTCGCCTCTCTATCCTCAAACTCCAGTCGATCTCCAAAAACCCACAATATCCCATAACGCCTAATCTTATTGGCTGTGGCCCCTATTATGTCGAAGCCGCAGTCACCGTTCCTGATCGTGTGTGAAAGCCCTTTGGGCGACATAATCGAGCGAGGTGGCCGCCGTTGCCATGGCATTCCTGAAAATCTTGACAGCAAGGGCAATTTTAGAGCGTCCTCGGTACCAAAAGCTGCCTGAAACATTCTTCCAGGGCGGGCCACACATGTTGTCAGGTTGTCATAATCTGCCAAATAACAATCTTGTGATTTCTGGCATCTGGACACAGCCAATCGAATTTGTATATCATATCTAAAGGCTACCCCTCTGGAGAAGGCGAGGGGAGATACTATCTAGTAATGATTATTAATTATTGATTTTTCTATTTAGGGTGCTCATACTAAAGAAGTAGTTAATGTGATGACGTTATCTGTAGCAGTGGTCGTTTGAGGTCTAACGCTACATTTCACAAATATTTATACATTTGTATATGCCAAAGGAGTGTTCTGGGATGAATCTATCAATAGCTAAAAAAATGGTCCT
>JBFFIS010000185.1:0-5671 GCA_041556375.1 Desulfurivibrionaceae bacterium
AAAATCAAAAAAATTACCCACCCCTAACTTTTACCGTTGACCTGGTTAGTAATAATTACTAATGTATGTTTCATAAACAACAAGGAGGTGTGCCATGCTTACCCTTGACCAGTTGAAATCGGACCGAGAGCTCATCAATAAGATTGACTGGAAGATGACCCCGGAAAAAGCTGTGGAAATGTATCTCGAATGGGGTACGGGCTGGATTCGTGGCAATGACTTTGTTGCCAGCGACAATGACGAATCTTACTATTTCGTTCTTTTTGACTGGGAGGCACCCCTCGTAACCTTAATAAAACGTACCGTGGAAGGCGCTGAAGAACTTGCCAAGGTTCCGGTACCCCAGGAACTTTTTGAGGCCGCCTGGAAGGATGACGGCATCAGACCTGGAGGTTCGGTGCATAAATTAAATACAGAGTTACAAGAGTATCTAGAAAAAATTCTCCATGGACCACCGGTAAATTTTAGCATTACCCATTAGTACCCTCTCCTCCTTAAGTAGTACCCTCCCTCGTCGTGAGGGAGGTTGAGCTTCATACCTCTCTTCTCCTCCCGCCCCTACCCGACCTCTCTCCCGGGTAGGGGCATTTTTTTTACCTCCAGACACATTTTCCCCGAGAAAAAAAAGGTAGGTGCGTTATGGTGGCTAGCATCGCAAACCACCTCAGCATCCAAAATAGACGATAATGGCCATCGACAACCTTTTTAACAGCTACACATCCGGAGACTTCTCCTTTAACGACAAGGTCGCAGAGGTGTTCGACGACATGCTTGAGCGTTCGGTGCCCTGCTACCGGCAAGTCATCGACATGACAGGCAAGCTTCTCGACACCTTTGTCAAGGACGGTGACCTCATCTATGATCTGGGGTGTTCAACGGGGCGCCCCCTCATTGCCCTGGCTGAGATGCTCAAGACCAAAAAACTGCGCTATGTCGGCATGGACAGCTCCGAGGCCATGATTAATAAGACCCGTCTCAAGGCCGAGATGTATAGCAAGCAAAAACAGATTGCCTTTGAGCTTGCCGACATCACCACCGCCCCCCTTGAGCCCTGTCGGGCCGTGCTGCTGAGCTATACCCTTCAGTTTTTACGGCCCCTGAACAGGGCCGCCTTTCTCCGCAAAATTTATGAGGCCCTTGAGCCCGGTGGCATCCTTATTCTTTCGGAAAAGATTATCTCTCACCACTCCCTGCTCAATCGCAGCTTTATCGATATCTATCTTGATTTCAAAAGGCAGCAGGGCTATTCAGAGCTCGAGATAACCAAGAAGCGCGAGGCCCTGGAAAACATCCTCATCCCCTTTTCCATTGCAGAAAACCTCAACCTCCTCAGCGAGGCAGGCTTTACAGGCAGCGAGAGTTTCTTTCAGTGGTTCAACTTCGTGTCTTTTGTGGCGGTTAAAGAATAATGGATTTTCACTCCGACTATTATAAGCTTCTTCCCAAGGCCTGCCACAGCGAGCTCCACTCTAGGCAGAAGGAAAATATCAAGCGGCTGTCCAGCCTAAAAAAAGGCATCCGGAAACTACGGGAACAGGCCGAATCCCTGGCCCATCTTAAAACCGATCACCTTGATTTTTCCGGTGACGCCGTCACCATTGGCCAGGCCGATGAAATCAGTGCTGTTGACCGGCAAAAACTCCTTGCCGCCCTCAAGGCCTTTATGCCCTGGCGCAAGGGGCCTTTTTCTGTTTTTGGTATTGATATCGACGCTGAATGGCGCTCAAACAGGAAATGGGACCGGCTGCTGCCGGTGCTGCCCGACTTGAGAGGGAAGGTTATTGCCGATGTCGGCAGCAATAACGGCTACTATATGTTCCGCATGGCCCACCACAACCCCAAACTGGTGGTGGGTTTCGAGCCCTACCTCCACCACTATTTCACCTTCAGGATGCTCAACGGCTTTGCCGGCTGCGGCAATCTGGAATTAGAACTGTTGGGAGTGGAAGACCTGGGACTTTTCAACGCCAGCTTTGATGTCGTCTTCCTGATGGGCATTCTCTACCACCGCATCTCCCCCGTCGACTGCCTCAAAGAGGTTAAGAAAGCCATGACTCCGGGCGGCAGCCTCATTGTCGAGTCCCAGGCCATTCCCGGTGAGGAACCGGTGGCCCTCTTCCCGGAAGGCCGCTATGCCAAGGTGCCAGGCACCTATTTTGTGCCCACCGGCGCCTGTGTGCGAAACTGGATGATCAGGGCCGGCTTTATCGACGTCGAGATCTTCTGCAGCCACCCGATGAGCAGCGATGAGCAGCGCCGCACCGACTGGATGGACTTTGAATCCTACGCCGACTTCATCGATCAGCTCAATCCCCACCTGACCATCGAGGGCTACCCGGCCCCCCTGCGTGTTTTCCTCAAAGGAATTGCTGGAGCTTAACCGGTCTCTTTGTTCAGCTCCAC
Organism: Desulfurivibrionaceae bacterium; assembly: GCA_041556375.1. GTDB lineage: Bacteria > Desulfobacterota > Desulfobulbia > Desulfobulbales > SURF-16 > BM506. The sequence goes on from JBFFIS010000185.1 coordinate 2,404, forward strand.
CTTTTCAACAATCCTGGCATAGTAGTCACGCTGGGCCTCTACATTAACAGGCCGACCGCGCTGGGAGTCCATCTTCATCAGCAGGACATCAAGCTTGCGCATCTGCTGGAGGCGGACGTGTTCATCCTCTGTACTGGCGATCAGCTCTTCCAGGCGCTGAACCTCTTTGCGATCGACAATCTCCTGGGGCAGATAGCCGCTGTTTTTCAACAACTTATAGGCCATCTTCAACTCAGCAGGGACAAAGGAGTCATCTTCCAAAACCAGGGGCTTATCCTTCCACTGCTCAAAGGTCAGGCTGCCGTCGCTGATGGCCTGGTTGATCCGGCGTTCGGCAATAATACGAAAGGCCTCCATCTATAGCACCTCCATGGTGAACCTGGGTTGCTCTGCAGTAAAGACAACCTCAACATTATTAAGAAGATTTCGCCGCTGATAGCGCCCTAGATTTTCGCGCCTCATACCGACAAACAGGGAGCGGTCACGCTGGGCCAGGTGGATGGTCAGCGGCTCATCTCCGCGGGTCGTGCGGGCCGCCACAAGTGTGTGACGCAGCCTTTTATAATACTGGCGGCCTAAGACAAGTTCGCCGAAGGCGGGATGGTAAGGACCGGCAACCATATCGCGCTCCAGACTCTGGCAACTCTGAAGCCCCATACGGGCAACAACAATGCCCCGGCGGTCAAAAACATCCTTCATAGCGCTGCATAGAGCCGTACAGGCGCCAAGGGACCAAGGCCTGTACAGACCCTGAGCAAAAAGAGTTGCCAAAGGGCTGCCCTGCATGACCAGGGTGGGATAGAGACGGACCAGATCTGGCTGCAGATCTGCCAGCCGACGGGCACTGCGCAGGGCCTTGCGCCGGCTTTCCCCGGGCAGGCCGAGCATGAGCTGACCGCCAATCTGCAGGCCACCTTCCCGCAACAGGGCAAAGGCCTGCTCGACATCGGCAACGCTGTGGCCGCGACCGCTTTTTGCCAGCACCTCATCATCCAGCGACTGAACCCCGAGCTCTACCAGATTGACACCAGAAGACTTGAGGCGGTCAACCCCTGACGGGCTGATAAAATCGGGTCTAGTTGAAATACGGATTTCGTCAACCTCTGCAGAGGCAAGATATGGTGCCACCGCTCCCAAAAGCTCTGCCTGACGGGCCTCAGGCAAACCGGTAAAACTGCCGCCGTAAAAGGCGACCTGCACCGGCCGCTCAGGATTTCGCGACCAGGCAAGCTTTTCAGCAATCTCACCTGTGACCTGGCTGGCGCTCACCTCACCGTCGGCAGCTCCAGAGATGGCATGCTGGTTGCAAAACACGCATTGATGGGGACAACCCTGGTGAGCAATAAAAAAGGGGATAACAAAGGGGGTCACAGGGTCTCTACCTGACACACTGAAGTTCATGACTGAGGCCGAGCCATAGGCGCCCATTGGCAGGGATCATAACCGCGGCAATGGCCAGACCTTTACCGTTACCGACTGTCATTACTCTTCTTCTGTACTGCTGGTGAAATTAAAGGTATCAAAATTTTCGACAACCTTGGTAGCGGCCTGCTGCTCGGCTTTTTTCTTGTTCTTGGCCTCGCCTCTGGCTAAAACCTGGCCGCGGAAACGCACCGAGACGCTGAAGGTCTTATCATGATCAGGCCCGGAGGTCTCTTCGAGATGATAGGTGGGGCCTTCGTTGAAAATCTCCTGGAGCATGGCCTGCAAGCGGCTCTTGGCATCGCTGACATCGAGGGCCTTGCGCCGTTCGTCAAACCAGGGCACCACCAGCTTGGCCACCACCCTTTCTACGGCCGGGTAGCCACCATCGAGAAACAGGGCACCCAGGACAGCCTCGAAGGCACAGGATAAAATTGAATTTTTCTTCCTTCCCTGGGAATGATCTTCACCCCGGCCCAAGAGCAGGTGGAGACCAATGTCGATCTGCCGGGCCATCCGAGCCAGGTGACTCTCATTGACCAGAGCGGCCCGAAGCTGGGTAAGCTCGCCCTCCTTCATTTCAGGATAGCGGAGATAAAGAGCATGGCCGACGGTGAGATCCAAAACAGCATCACCCAAAAACTCCAGGGTCTCATTATCACGGCTCAAATCATTGCCCTGCTCAAAGGCATAGGAACTATGAATAAAGGCCTCCTGGAGCAGGGAAATATTGCTAAAGCTATAGTCTAGTTTTCGTTCAAAAGCGGCGAGTTCTTCCTGGTTTTTAATGACCAGGGCATCAAGCATTGTCATCTGTAACTCTTTGGGGAAGCATGATAAAAAAAGGATTTACTTAAACACAACTCCTACCAGCAAACGCTGGGCATGCAAAGGGATATTTCAGGAAAAAAGAACAAGGGGGAAGATGGTCAGACAGGGGTATTGCTCAAGAACTTAATAAAGGAGATAAATTTATCCTGCTCAAAATGGCCGACCATCTTTTCTTTCATCAGCAACATGGCATGAAAAGGGTCTCTGGCATCACCATAGGGCCGGTTGGTGGTCAGGGCATCATAGACATCGGCAATGATGGCAACCTTGGCATTGTCACTGATGCTCTTGCCCTTTAATTTTTCAGGATAACCACTACCGTCATATCTTTCATGATGATGGAGAATGATATCAAGGGCCACATCAGAAATCTGACCCTCCATAAGCTCGTAACCTCTCTGGGGATGGGTTTTGATGATCTCAAACTCTTCATCCGTCAGTTTGCCGGGCTTATTGAGAATCTCATCGGCGATCTTGCTCTTGCCGACGTCATGTAGAATGGCGCCGTGGGCAAACTCCCTAAGCTCCGATGGAGAGCCAAGACCAAGAAACTGCCAAAGGCCGATGCCGAACACCGCTACGTTCACGCAATGGGTGAATGTGTAGTAATTATGGGAGGAGAGGGAGAGCAGGGTGGGAATGGAAGATGGGTCATTCAGGCTAAATCTGATGATGTGGTTACTGATCTCGCGACTGCGCTCGATATTTTCACCACTGCGGGGATCATTATAGACATCCTGCATCACATTAGAGGCACAGTTATAGATAATATCAGATTTTTTTTTGGTGGGCAGGCGGGGGTTATCAATGACAGCCCCGAGTGAATCCTCCATGTGATCATAAAAGTCTTGCAGGGCATGTTTTCGAACAAAGAGTTTGTCGAGAACACGCTCGGAAACAGCTCGTGCCACCTCATGGGACGAAGTACCGCGCCGGCATAAAACAGCCGGCTCCATCATGCCCTTGTCCAGATTAATGGAGTAGAGATCAAAGGTGAGCTTTTCTGAACCGGTCA
>JBFFIS010000186.1:0-5659 GCA_041556375.1 Desulfurivibrionaceae bacterium
CCCTTTTCAAAGGGACAAACGACCCTTTTCCACCATCAATAAAGCTTAAAATCGACTCTACAACAATAAGACAATAACATTTATTGTCCAGCCATTTTCTCGTGGAAAAACAGGGAAATCACCATAAAAAACCCGCTTGCAGTCTGTAGACGGCAACCGGGTTCATCCAAACGGCCATTCACTCCCTCAAGGAATGGAAAGCAAAAGAAAATTTCTAAAATGATGTTTCGATAAACTCAAGCTTTTCCAGGGCCAACTCAACATGAAAACGGTTGGTGCCGATACTCATGGCCACCCGGCGGTTATCCTGATAATCAAGGTCAGGGGTGAGGGTAATGGCGCTGTTTAAGGCAAGGGCCTTGGGCTGGCCGAAATAGGAGGTCAGCTCAAATTTTGCCTCCACCATCTGCATGGCACGGCCCATGATTTGATTGGTAAGCTCGCCGATGGTATCCACCACTTCACTGGAGGTAGCCTCCTTGGCAAGTTCCGACTCAGGAAGCCCCATATTCAGCATATAATAACGATAGAGATCCAGGGCGGCGGCAGACGAAAAATGCATAACCACCAGACCATTATAATCACCGGAGAACTGCACAAAACTACCCAGATCAGGCTTCAAACACACCTTTGGCACGGCAATAAAGGTTGAGGAGTATTTGATTTTCTTCTTGGTGCTTTTTTCCAGGGTCTTTTTAGCGGCAAGAGCCAAAATATTTGCAATGGTATCAATGGTAATGGTTTGATCTGCCATGGTGTCCTCGTCAATTTTCCGTAATAAAAAACTTTCTAAGTTAGAAATAACAGCTATAGTCAGTGCCGCTCCCTGCCCTTTTTAGTCGAGCAACGCCGGTGGGCTGGGGCATGAAGCATTTTTATACTACTTTATTATGGTAGCGTGCTGTAAAAATTTTTATAGTTTTCAGTAAAAATTACCAGCTTCACGGGTACCGCAGGCCGTACATAACTACCCTCTCTTTTCAAACTCTTTTCACAGCTTTCGTAATTCATGGCCCACATACTCAGCTGCCAAAACATCACCAAAGCCTTTGGCGCCCACACCCTGTTTACCGATATCTCTCTCAGCTTTGAAGCAAAAACGAGAACCGGCCTCATTGGCCCCAACGGTTCCGGGAAATCGACCTTACTCTCTATTCTGGCCGGCAACATAGAACCGGACAGCGGCCGCCTCTTTCTCACCAAGCAGATGCGGGTTGTCTACCTCAGCCAGAGTGAGAATTTCGAGGCCGACAAGAGTGTCACAGAGATCGTTACCGAGGCCATTGACGGCCACGACGATGACCATAAGCTTCTGACGGCCCAAATGGTGTTGAGCCAGGCCGAGTTTACCGACCCCGAGGCCAAGGTGGCATCTCTCTCCGGGGGCTGGCTCAAGCGCCTTGCCATTGCCTGCGCCCTGGCCCAAGATCCCGACCTTCTTCTCCTCGACGAACCCACCAACCATCTGGATATTCGCACTATTCTCTGGCTGGAAAAAATACTGCGTGAGGCGACTTTTGCCTTTGTACTCGTCAGCCATGACCGCCTCTTTTTGGAAAATGTCAGTAACCGTATTATTGAGCTTAACCGCTGTTATCCTGATGGCTTTCTGAGCTTCCCAGGTAATTACAGCCACTTTCTCGAAAAAAGGGACGCCTTTCTCAGCTCGCAACAGGAGCAGGAGGCCAGCTTAGCCAATAAGGTCAGGAGAGAAGTGGAGTGGTTACGGCGCGGCCCCAAGGCCCGGGCCACCAAGGCCCAGTACCGAATCGATGAGGCCCACCGTCTGCAGGATGAACTCTCCCAAGTGCGCAAACGTAATCAGGCTGAACAATCGCTAAAGATCTCTGTTGCCGGAACCGGCCGCAAGACCAAGAAGTTGCTGTCTGCCCAGAAAATAGGCAAAAAAATAGGCGACACCACCCTCTTTTCAGATCTCTCCTTTGACCTTGGCCCTGGCGTGCGTCTGGGTCTGGCCGGCAATAATGGCTGCGGCAAGACAACCTTGATGCACATGCTCTATGGTACACTTGCCTGCGACGAGGGGCTGATCAGCCGGGCCGATGGCCTGAAGATCTCCCTCTTTGATCAAAAACGCGAAGATCTCGACCTGAACCAGACCCTGCGCCGGGCCCTGGCGCCGGATGGTGATAGCGTGGTCTACCAGGGCCGCAGTATTCATGTGGCCGGCTGGGCCAAACGTTTTCTCTTTCAACCTGATCAGTTGGAAATGCCCGTCTCCCACCTTTCAGGCGGCGAACAGGCCCGTATTCTCATTGCCCGCTTTATGCTCAAAGAGGCCGACATCCTTCTTCTTGACGAGCCCACCAATGATCTTGATATCAGCTCCATAAATGTTCTGGAGGAAAACCTTCTTGAGTTCAGCGGCGCCCTGGTGGTGGTCAGCCATGACCGGACCTTTCTCGATAATATTACCACCCAGGTCATCGGCTTTGGCGAACAGGCTCCCAAGGCCACCCTATACGGCGATTACCGCCAGTGGCTCACAAGCCTTGAAAAAAGGACGGAGAGGCCAAAAGCCAAAACGGTTGTTGCCCAGAAAAAAAAGGGCACGACCAAGAAAAAGCTCACCTATAAAGAGCAAAAGGAGCTCGACCAGATAGAGCAGGTTATTCTGGCGGCTGAGCAAGAGCTTGAGATCTGCCAGCAAAAGGTTGAGGCCCCGGAGGTCATGGCCGACCAGGAGACCCTCAACAGGTGGTGCACCCAGCTCACCTGCTGCCAGCAAAAAGTCGACAACCTCTACCTACGCTGGGAAGAACTGGAAAAAAAACAGGCGGAACTGGATTCCCTGTCAGCCTAAAAGCCGTGGCAGAGATTCCCTATGAAGGCCTCTGCTCGTTAATGAGGCCATGGGCCTTGCCCACCCGGTAGACGAGCTCCATAAAACCTTTAGGCAGCGGAACATCGCGGTCCTCGATCAGCACCCCTAGATCACGGGCCCGGGCCAAAACGGTAACCTCGTCGCCAGCGATCCCCTCCTGGTAGTTACAGAGATAATGTATACGCAGGGCATCTGTCAGAGGAATACGAAGCTCCTTAAAATTCGTGGCCACACCTTTCAACTCTGCATCAATAACGTCTCTATTTTCGGCAACGAAAGAGGCAAACTTGTCCTCGGGGTTTGGCGTCCCAAAAAGCTCATTCATCACGGCCCCGGCCAGCATGCCATAGAACTGGGGCTCCTTGCCCGGCATACTTTCGGCACAATGCTCCCGCAGCTTCTTAAAAAAAATCATCCGTACCACATCAACCCCTTCCCGCAGGCTGGGGATAAAGCCCCTATCGATCTTATGTTCTTGCTCTGCCATTTTGCACTCTTCCATAGTTGAAAATTTATTCTACAAACGGCCGGACAAACCGGAGTTTCTCCTGCCCCAAAAGGCCCGGCCAATTGAGCTCCCCCGGCAAATCACGCCAGTCACCCAGCAAAAAAGAGACATGGAGATGAGCTGGTGTCTCTCCTCGAGCCGCCGCCACCCTGCCAACAACATCACCCTGTTTCATGATCTGTCCCACCGATACCTGCGGTGAGATGTGGGCAAGTATATAGACGCCCCCTTGGTCAGCCGAGTGATCTGGCCGCAAAAAAACCGAGTGCCCGAGAAAATCTGGACACAGGCCGATAACTTCGCCGCCACAGGGGGCCGGAACCGATCTCAGAGTCAGAGAGTGCCTCCTGCCCCGGCGATCTTCATAACAGAAAAAATCGATTCCTTCATGGGGCCGTGGCCGTTTTTCTTGAGACATCGGCCACCAGAAACCCACATCACCATAGGCCATTCCGGGCTGAAAAAGCCAGCGATCAAAGCTGTAATCATCACCCTCATGACCGCTTGAAAAAAGCCGGCCAAAGGAGGCTATAGAAAGCATCTCGTACACAATCCCCGGTCAGGTGGCAAAAATACCAAGGGCCATCTAACAAACGAGTTGATCATGACCCCTGTTTCCTGTATCATCGAAAAAATAGCGTTACAGCCGCCCCTTCTTTTTAGTTTGGAGAAACTCCAGATGGACAGAGCAAAAGAACGCCGAAAACATCAACGGTTCGACTCCATCGAAAATATCCTCGCGCTCAACACCATGAGCTTTGGACAAATCGTTAATATAAGCATGGGTGGCCTGCGCATAAAGTATCTACTCCACCGCAACGACCCCTTTCAACATTTCTTTAATATTTCGCTCCTCAATAATGGCGATAATCAATACATTGACAGTCTGCCCTGCAAGGTTGTTTCCTTCATCGACTCTGGCCCCATCAGCCTGCCCATGAATCTCTTTATTCGCGAGGCCGGAGTGATGTTTACCGACCTGACCACTCCCCAAATAAATCAGTTGGCCGATTTTGTCCTGCACAACTCCTTGATCAATGTCTAAGTGTCCAAACTGACACCAAAACCCTTTCCAGCACGTCATCTTTAGCAGCCAATCAACACCAGCCAGGTTCCATCTTTTCTTTACCTCTTCCTGTCTTTCTTTGCCCTTTCAAAAAGAGCCTGTTATTGCTATTCCGGCCTTGATCATGTAAATTACAATGCTTATTGTCAAATACTCTTCCGCCTTCTGCATACGGTGACAGGCTGTTCTGTTATACTTACCCAAAGGCTTCATATACATAAGACCCGTATTGCGAGGGTCAATTTAAAGGAGATCTGTCTATGCTGAGCGCAGACGACTGTTTACGTTACTGTGAAATGGAATTTCACTGCCCCCATTGCAACACCCGTCTTTCCCCCTGCGAAACTCCACCCTTCCACATCGGCGATGGCCTCGGCTGGGGTGCTGAGGTGATGTTTGTCTGCCTTAACGATGAATGCCCACCTTTTGTCAAGGGTTGGGAACATATTGAGGCATCCTTTGGCCATGTCGGCTCCTATCGCTATATGCGCCTGGCCAACGAGGAGAAAGGCGAGATGATGATGGTTGGCAACAAAATGGCCTTCACCGGCAGCATCCTCGACCCTGAGGTGATCATGGCGGCCAATAAACGTTACCATCAGGAATGTGAGTGGGTAAAACAACTAGACACCTGTGTTGCCGACAAGGATAGCACCCCGGTTATGGGTATTCTTTTAGATGAAAAGACCAGCCTGAATAATAAGATGAAGGCCATCCGCCTCCTTATTCCGATTAGCGATCTTTCCTGTATTGATGCCCTTCGCAACATTGAATACAAAAACGGCGACCTGGAAGTTTTAAGAACTCAGGCGATTGCAGGAATTCTCAAAAATAAAAACATTCAGGAATTCCCTGACTGCATGGAGGTCGTCAAGAACAAGGCCACCAAGTAAAAGCACTGCGGCAAATATTTGTGGATCAAGGTTTGGTATTATATGAACAAGCAACCATTTCTAAAGTTGCAATGCATCAAGATAAGATCAACATTGTTTTTAAAAACCTTTTTATTGACAGCCTGCAGCCGCGCTAAGGACTTGTTTGATTCTTTTGCCGCAAGGGCAAAGATGGCAAAAACGATCTCGCGGCTCATGCCCTGCAGTAGTTCAATCTGTTCTTCAGAGAAGCTGAGCGGTGCAATCGAGTAAATGTTCATGACTCCAAAGATCTGCTGGTCATAGAAAAGGGGAAGAGCTATGCAGTCAGCTTTAGCGCCGGCAAAGGGTGTGTTCTTGAATGGCCC
>JBFFIS010000187.1:0-5603 GCA_041556375.1 Desulfurivibrionaceae bacterium
CAGACGACGTATGGGTTCTCACGAGGAATCTTGACATGCTGAGGAATCGGGGTCACATCCATAACTCTCAGGAAGGTCGGAAGACCTACGCGCTGCATGGTCTCACCAAGACGCTCGCGGTTCTTACCGTTCTCCATCCACCAATCCCAGATGCTCTCGATAACCTCGATTACTTCCTCGTACTCGCTATCTTTGTTGATCTCGATGAAAGGAATAATCATGGTAGCAAGCTGAGCACCATCAAGGATAGGAGCCTTAGCACCACAAAGGATGGTAGCACCCTGCTGGGTACCGGGGCGCAGAGCGCGAGGCATCATGTTGATACAATGCATACAACGGGTACAGTTCTTATTGTCGATCTGCAGCTCGTCGCCTTTCATGCGCATACAACCGGTGGGGCAAAGAGCAAGAACGTCTGCTTCCATATCAAATGCTTTGGACTCAGTGCGGGCGCCACCGTTAGGCTTGTACTCGCCTTTGATGTAGCCCTGAACTGCAGCCTGATCAATGCGGATATCATCTTTCCAGGTACCGATTACGGAGAAGTCGGAACGTGCGATAGAAGCAACACAGTCGTTCGGACAACCGGAAAATTTGAATTTGAACTTGTAAGGGAAAGCAGGACGATGGATCTCATCCTGATAATGCATGGTCAGGTGATGACAGAGAGAAGCTGTGTCATAACAAGCCCACTCGCAGCGTGCCTGACCGAGACAACAGGCAGGGGTACGCAGGTTGGAGCCAGAACCACCAAGATCCTGCTTCAGATCATGGGTCAGGTCATAGAACAGAGGCTCCAGGTTTTCGGTACGGGTACCGAGGAGAATAAGGTCACCGGTTGAACCATGCATATTGGTCATACCAGAACCATACTTCTCCCAAAGATCACAGATGTCGCGAAGTTTCGCAGAGCTGTAGAACTTACTGGAAGGCTGGTTCAGACGTACGGTATGGAAGTGAGCAACTCCAGGGAATTGCTTAGGCGAGTCAGAATAACGTCCAACAATACCACCACCGTAACCGAATACACCTACGATTCCGCCGTGCTTCCAATGAGTAATTCTGTCTTTGAAGGACAGCTCCATTTGGCCCAGAATATCCCAACATTCTGGCTTGGTCTCCGCCTGACGCTTGAGATCTGTTACAAACGATGGCCAAGGACCACTCTCGAGCTCGTCCATTAAGGGCGTATCATGCTTTGGCATTTTCTCGTTTCCTCCTTAAGGATCTTTAATATAAAAAAGCCTATACCTCTATTCACCGTTACGGATCAAGACGCCCTAAATGGCCGTGAAAACCCCTAGCGATGAGAAAAAACTATTTCTGAATAGAAATTCAGTTTTGAGAACTTATCCCTAGCACCTCTATTTGTCAACCAAAATTTTCCAGCTCAACAAGCCCCTTCTCGACCACATAACACTACGCAATTACAACATGTTACAGCAGATCACGAAGCAACTTAATCCCATAATTCCAATGAAGCATCTGCCATTTTCTATTTTAATAATTTCAGGCATCAATTACTTATAATCCTTGCCTTGCTCATTCAGCTCTTCGCCCTTTTGTTATTGGCTTATTCCTTATATATAAACCTGCACCTTTTCAAGATAACCCGAAAGTATCCTATATGGCACGTCCCAAGAAAAAACGCTTTTGCGAAGGAATTATATGCGGCAAGGCCTTTAAACCCACTCGCGTTCCCATGGCCGAGCTCAAGCAGGTCGAACTCCAGTATGACGAGGTCGAGGCCTTGCGCCTCTGCGACCTGGAAGGACTGACCCAGGAACAGGCCGGCCAGCAGATGGGGGTATCCCGAGGCACCGTACAAAGGATACTTACCACGGCCCGCAAAAAAATGGCCTCAGCCATTGTTAATGGTGAGGCCCTTATCCTTACTGACAACAATCAGTAGCCAGATAGCGAACTCTGACTACTGACCACTTGCGATGTTATTTAATGATGGCAATTACCACCACCCTTGCACGCCTGGCCTGGCTGCATAACAGGCAGGTTACCGGCCAAAAAGGCTGTCATGACTTCGTCAACCGTGCGAATCTGCTCCCGCGGCGCAAAATAAACCGCAATGCCCACCTCGGCAAAACCGGCCAGCGGCCGAGCACCAATGCCGCCCACGACAATAGCATGGGCCCCACTGTCACGTAAGGTTTGCACCGGCACCATACAGCCGCCGGCACCATGTTCAACCTGCGCCATGGTCTCAACACTGGAGATCTTGCCATCACTAATGGTGATCAGTGTGAAGACATCACAATGACCAAAATGGTCTGACCTCTCGGCCTCCATACCGCCGGGGTTATTTGTCGGCACGACTACTTTCATAACACTCATCAGAAACACCTCTCCATGGACCTACCCCTCTAAAGGCGGCGGTCCAAAAAATGAATTAGTTAACTTTACATACCAGGCCGCAGACTGGACCTGGATTATATATGAAATGGCAATCACCAGGGCCGCATTGGCACCAGCCTCACCAAAGGCGTTTATAGCAATGGCCAGGGCAATAGAGAGATTGCGCATAACCGTGCCATAGACCAGGGCAATGGCATCTCCACGTTTAAACATGATCTTGCCCACAAGGGTGGAGAGCGAGAAGTTGAGGCCATAGATGAGGAGCAGGGGAATGAAAATTGAGACCAGAATTGCCGGGTTGGCCATCACCGTCTGGGCCTTCAGAGCCATGGCCACAAAGACAATACCGAGGACACCGATGGTGGACAGGGCCGGGAAGCGCGGCGCCACCTTTTCCTTAAACTCGGGCATGGTGTATTTTTTCAGCAAGGCCGTTCTCGTTATATAGCCAAGAAGCATGGGAATAAAAACAATGAGCACGATCTGCTTCACGACCAGCATGACATTGACATCCACCTTGGCCCCCAACAGCGCCTTGACATAGAAGGGCGTTGCCAGCGAACCAAGGGTCAGGCCGATCACCGTCATATTTATGGCCGCCCCCATATTGCCCTTGGCAAACCCCGTCCAGGAGATGGTCATGCCACTGGTGGGCAACAGAGAGGCAAGCAGAAGCCCCAGAGCCATGTACGGCTGGCCAGGAAAAAACCAGAGGCCAAGACCATAGGCCACAAAGGGAATGACCCCGAAGTTGATCAACTGGGTCAAGAGCTGAAGCTTGACGTTTTTCAGGCCCTGCTGCAGATGTTTTATATTCAGGGTGACCATCATGGGATAGACCATGAGAAAGGTCATGGGCATGATCAGAGCCTTCAGCTTTTTCACCACGGCCGGGTCGACGTTGGCGCCAAAACAAAATCCTGCCACCATCAAAGCCGGAATGGCATAGATCAGATTTTTATTTATTTTTATCAGTAGGTTCCACACAATAATCCCCCTCCTTGGGCAGTTGCCCGCCTTACTTATAGAGCCTCGTCAATCATGGAGCGGATCTTGACAAAGGTCTGGCCCACGGAGTCGACAAACTTGGGATCATCGAGGACCAACTCGGTAATATCAGCCGCGCTATAACTGAGATAGCGGACCTGGGTTTTACCGTCCTTGGAGAAGACCATGATGAATTTCGGCATCAGGATGGCACGCTCCGGATTCATAGTGAGACTCTTGTCCGCCTTGGTGGGCTTGCAGACCTGGATCATATGCAGGTCAAAATCATCCGGCACCTCACCGCCGTGAGCCCGGAAGGTTTTCTGCATATCCATGGTCTCATAATTATTGACCACAAAATCGTTAGCCTTCACTATGGCGGTAAAATCAGCCACGAATTGACCGACACCCTTAGCACTCGCAGCTACATACAGATCTTCACTCCTGTTCATAAACAGCCCTCCCTTTTAGGAAATTTGCATAAACATTCTACGCCTGTCGTCCGGCGAATTTTTCAAAAACATTTTGTGCATATGCCCATTTATATGCCTGCCCCTCCCTGTTGTCAATAAAGAATTTAAGGGTTTCCTAATATTCTTTAGCCCGATCATTGACAGCGGCACTTTATCGCGATATTGTTCGCAGCCTGATTATTTCCCTGCCCCAAAGGCCTTAAAAAACAACTTTCCACCAAGGCTTTTTTTCTTTAATTCCAGGGAATTAATCTTGCCCCTTGTTTTTTTTATGACTCTTTGAAATATATTTTTCACACCTTTGGAGGGATAGGAAGATGGGAGAGAAAATTGTTATTGTCGGCGGCGTTGCTGCCGGACCCAAAACAGCTTGTCGGGCCAAACGGCTGATGCCGGATGCCGAGATTACCATTGTCGACCAAGACAGCCTGATCTCCTACGGCGGGTGCGGCATCCCTTACTATGTCTCCGGTGATGTTGCCGACGAGGACGAGCTCCGCAAAACAAGCTTCCACATGACCCGTAACGAGGACTTCTTCCTGCGTGCCAAGGGCGTCAATGTCCGCACCCTGACCCGCGCCGTGGCCATCAACCGTAAGGATAAAATCCTTGAGGTCGAGGATGTGGGCACCGGCGCCAAGGACAACATCCCCTACGACAAGCTGGTAATCAGCACCGGCAGCCAGCCCTTTGCCCTGCCCATCCCCGGCGCAGACCTCGACGGGGTCTACACCATCAGCGACCTACACAAAGCCATTGCCATCAAGCAGCAACTGGCCACCGGCCAGATCGGCAAGGCTGTGGTCATCGGCGGCGGCGCCATTGGCCTGGAAATGGCAGAGGCCTTTGCCGATCTCTGGGGCACCGAGACCTCGGTAATCGAGTTCATGCCCCAGCTCCTGCCGCGGATCATTGACCCCTGGTTCTCCACCATGCTGGAGAACCACATGCAGTCCATGGGCGTGCAAATCTACACCGGTGAAGGTGCCACGGAGATCATTGCCGATGAAAACGGCAAGGCCTGCAAGGTGGTAACCCCTAACCGTACCATCGACACCGACATCGTCATCATGGCCACCGGCGTCCGGCCCCGCAGCCAACTGGCTGAGGAGGCAGGCCTGCTTGTTTCCCAATTTGGCATTGTCGTTAACGACCGGTTGCAGACCTCCGACCCCAACATCTACGCTGCCGGCGACTGTATCGAGGTGAGCCACATGGTCTCCGGCCAGAAGTTCATGGCCCCCATGGGCTCGCTTGCCAACCGCGAGGGCCGGATTGTCGCCGACAACCTGGCCGGCCTGGGCACCACCTACCCCGGCGCCATGGGCTCCTTTATCATGAAGGCCTTTGAGCGCTGCATCGGCGCCACCGGCCTCTCTCTGGACTCGGCCCGGGCTGCCGGTTTTGATGCCGACGCCGCCATCACCGCTCCTTCGGATCGGGCCCACTTCTTCCCCACCGAGGCCAAAATCCCCCTGCAGATGGTCTTTGACCGCCGCACCCGCAGGGTCCTCGGCGTCCAAGGCTTTGGCCCCATGAACGACGCCGTCCTGGCCCGTATTGATGCCGCCGCTGCCCTTATCGCCAAGAACGGCACCATTGACGATTTCAGCCTCTGTGAGATGGCCTATGCGCCACCCTTTGCCACCGCCCTGGACGCCCTCAACGCCGCCGCCAATGTTGCCGACAATATGCAAATGAACAGGCAGCGCAACGTCTCCATCCCCGACTTCATGGCCTGGATGGAAGACATGGCCAGCCAGCCCGATTGGC
>JBFFIS010000188.1:0-5598 GCA_041556375.1 Desulfurivibrionaceae bacterium
GGCTGGGTCAAGGTCCGCCACGATGAGGAGAATGTCGAGGGCTGGGTCAAACGCGACCTTCTGTGGGGCTGGTAAGCCCTTCTTTTCTCTATAAACTTGTTTTTTTTAATCCCACCTCTTCATAGAGATGGGATTTTTTTTGGAGATTTTCTTGCAACGTATTTCTGAACCACAATTAATGAAGCGCCTTGCATAGGCGCTTGCCACCACCAGGCCCTATAAGGCATAACTGTCAGACTGACAATTTCTACCAGTTATGTCCGGCATACCAAAACTTATTTGTGGACAGAAAGGCAAATAAAAGTAGACTGATTACCAACCTGGTAAAAATACCATCCTTCGCAACCCCTTCATTTTCGCGTCTCAAGAGCTGCATACCCAGTTTTCCTGCCTCTGAGCGCTTGAAGAATAGTAAAAAAAATACTAAACAGTTTGGTTAAAATTGCCCAAGGCAAACACCTTGCCCGCCTGAAGTAACATAAAACACGCTGAACTATTTTAAGAGACGCCTTTGTTTACCCCTGCAACCTTCATATTTCTCTTTGCCCTCTGGCTCCTGCTCTCCGGGAAGTTTGACCTCTTCCACCTGGGCCTGGGCCTTCTGTCTTGCGCCTTGGTTACCCGCTTTACCGTTAACCTCCTCTTTGCTGAGCAAGATAAGGGCCTGGCAGCTCGCCTTGTTGAGGCTGGTCGCTTTCTTTCCTACCTTGTCTGGCTGCTGTTCCAGATTGTCTTGGCCAACTTTCACGTTATTGCCCTGGCCCTGTCGGCCCGCCGCATGAAGACTCAGCTGGCCCCCCATATCTTCAGCTTCAAGACCATACTGCAAAATGATTTTTCCAAATTTGTCCTGGCCAACTCCATCACCCTGACACCGGGCACTGTCACCATCCGCATCCATGGCGACACCCTCTATGTCCATGCCATAAGTAAGGCGGCGGCTGGCGAGCTGGCAGATCAGGAATCTGTCAGTGAGATGGAGCGCCGCGTTGCCCTGGTCTTTGAACGCGAAAACTTCTGCTTTTTGATGGATAAGGAGAAGTAGAATTATGGAACAGTTCTTTGTCACCATCGGCGTCGCCATCCTCCTGCTTATGTTCCTCACCCTCTACCGTGCCGTGGTTGGCCCCACCCCGCTAGACCGTATCCTCGGAGTGAATATCATCGGTACCAAGACCACGGTGCTCATCGTCATTATTGGTGTTCTTTACAAGCGGGTGGATATGTTTGTCGACATTGCCCTCACCTATGCCCTGCTCAACTTCATCGCCTCGCTGGCAGCCGCGCGTTTTTTTCAACGCCATAAAAATATTCACCTCGAAGAGGGTGAACGGGGGAAGGGCTCAGAATGCTAGATATCATTGTCATCGCCTTTATGGTCGTGGGCCTTTTCTTCTTTTTCGGCACCACCATCGGCATCCTGCGCTTCCCTGATTTTTACTGCCGCACCCATGCCGCCGGCAAAGGTGACACCCTCAGTGTCATGGTCATGCTGCTGGGCCTGGCCCTTTACAACCTGCATCACCTGTCCTGGGCCTCTGCCCTGGTCAGCGGCAAGATAATGCTTATCGGTGTTATCGTCTTTATTGCCAGCCCCACCGCCACCCATGCCATCATGGATGCCGGCTATGAATCCAAGGTGCGGCACTGGTCGCGCGATGATGACGAGACCACCCTGTGGAGCGACACCGACGAGGAGGAAGCACAGCCATGACCTGGGACGCAAGCCTGCTTTGGCAGTTTGACCTGCTTATTCTGCCCATGGTGGTTATCTGTGCCATTGCCGCCCTGACCATCAAGGACCTGGTGAGCTGCGCTGTAGTCAGCGGAGCTTTCAGCTTTCTCATGTGCCTGCTCTGGACCGAGATGCTGGCCGTTGATGTGGCCTTCACCGAGGCAGCTGTGGGCGCCGGGGTGAGCACTGTCTTGCTGCTGGGCACGGCCCTGCACGTAAAACGGAAATCAAAGGATTAGCGCCGCTAATTTTAACGACGACCATGGATAACAAGGCAAAAAAACACGGAATTTTGCAGTGAAAAAAACAGCTCTCATCATCATAGCGGTCCTGGGCATCCTGCTCCTGCGGGCTGCCGAAGATCTTCCCGGCTGGGGCGACCCGCAGTCGCCGGCCTCGGTGCATCTTTCCGACCATTATCTGGAGAATTCCTATGGGGAGACCTCTGTTCCCAACATTGTCACCGCTGTCCTCGCCGACTACCGCGGTTATGACACCATGTTTGAGACAGTGGTTATCTTCTGCGCCGGCATCACCGTGCTTATTGTCCTGCGACGGACCCACAGAAAAAAAGCCAAGGTGGTCAAGCCCCGCCCCCAAAGGGTTGGAGCTGACATCATCCTCCAGGCCGCGGCGCGCCTGCTGGTGCCCCCCATGCAACTCTTTGCCCTCTACGTTGTGGCCCACGGCCATCACAGCCCGGGCGGCGGTTTCCAGGGCGGCGTTATTCTGGGAGCCAGCATGATCCTCCTTGCCCTGTCCTACGACCTCAACACGGCGCTGACGCAGTTCAAGGAAAAGGCGGTGCTGCGCTTTTCGGCCATCGGCGTCCTCATCTATGCCGGCATCGGCCTGGGCTGCCTCTACCTGGGCCGCAACTTCCTGGCCTATGCCGCCTGGGCAGAAACACTGGGATTTACCGACCTTGCTGCTCATTCCCACGGCATGCTAGGTGTGGAAATTGGCGTGGCCATCACCGTCCTGTGCATCATGTTTTCACTCTACATCGACCTGGCCTCAGGTGGTGACCTGGACGAGGGGCTATAAAAAATGGAAGATCTTCTGGCCTACATAATCAGCCGCTACAACTACTGGGCAGCGATCATTCTGCTTCTTATCGGCCTCTATGGCATGATTGCCAAGAACAACCTGCTCAAAAAGGTAATTGGCATGTCCATATTCCAGTCGGCCATCATCCTCTTTTATGTGTCCATGGGTGACAAGCGGGGAGCCACCATTCCCATCCTTTCCCATGGCCACGACAGCCACCATGGGGTCCAGCAGGCCATTGAAGCTGCCCACTATGCTAACCCCCTACCCCACGTACTCATGCTCACCGCCATTGTCGTCGGCGTCAGCACCCTGGGTGTGGCCCTGGCCATCCTCCAGAAAATTTACCGGGTTCATGGCACCATTGAAGAAGACGAGATTATGGAGACCATTGACCAATGAGCCTGGAGCAACATGCCATACTTCTCATTCTGGCGCCGCTCTTTGGCGCCTTAGTCATCAGCCTCATCGGCGGCCTGCATAGACGAATTGCCTATCTGCTGATAGTGGCCAGCATGGGTGCCTCCTTTTACTCGGCCATTGCCACCTTAAAGCAGGTGGCAAAACACGCAGCCGAAGGCCCCCTCCACTATCGCCTGGGGGACTGGGCCCCGCCCTACGGTATCGAGCTTGTCATTGACCCCTTAAACGGCCTGGTGTTGGCCATGGTCTCCGGTGTGGCCCTGCTGGTGGCCATCTTTTCCAAGGATACCGTACGCCAGGAGGTTGGCGACCGCATCCATCATTACTACACCATCTTTGCCCTGCTGGTGGCTGGCCTGCTCGGCATCACCGCCACTGGTGATGTTTTCAACCTCTACGTGCTCATGGAGATCTCGGCCCTGGCAAGCTATGCCCTTTTGGCCCGCGGCCGCGGCCTGGCCTATTACGCCACCTTCAAGTACGTCATCATGGGCACCATTGGCGCCTGCTTTTATCTGCTCGGTGTGGGCTATCTCTACATCAAGACCGGCACTCTCAATATGGCAGAGCTGGTAGGCTTTCTGGCCCGCCCCGAACTTCTTACCACCGAGAGTCTGCGAGTGGCCTTTATTTTCATCATGGTAGGCCTGTGGATCAAGATGGCCTTTTTCCCTTTGCATGGCTGGCTCCCCAACGCCTATACCCGCACAACGACCACCACCAGCTGCCTGGTGGCGCCGCTGATGACCAAGGTCAGCGTCTATATCATGATTCGCGTCATGTTTGGTGTTTTTTCCGTGGCCTTTGTCCATAGCACCCTGGGCTGGAGTAAGGCCGTGGTCTGGTTGGCAAGTATTGCCATTCTGGCCGGCTCTATAGGTGCCCTGGCTCAGACCAATTTAAAACGCATGCTGACCTACATCATCATTGCTGAGGTAGGCTACATGGTGGGTGGCGCCTGGTTGGGAAATGCGGCCGGTCTCACCGGTGCGACATACCACATTGTCAGCGATGGCCTGATGACCGCCTGTTTATTCATGACCGTGGGCGCCATCACCTATAAAACTGGAAACGACCAGCTTGAGGCCATGCGCGGTATCTTCCGCAAGATGCCTATAACAGCCGTGGTCTTTGTGGTGGGAGCCTTTGCCATGATCGGCATCCCCCCCACCTGCGGTTTTTTCTCCAAATGGTACCTCATCAAAGGCGGGGTGATTGCTGGCCAGTATGGCTTTGTTGTTGCCCTGCTTATCTCCAGCCTGGTCAATGCTGTGCTCTTTTTCCGACTTATTGAGATTGGCTACTACGATGAGTTTGACAGTGAAGGCAAACCTCGGCACCATGCCAAGATCAAGACCAAGGAAGCACCGTTTTCTATGCTGCTGCCCATGGTGGTGACTGCCATTATGCTGCTTGTTGTCGGTCTTTACACCAGTAAGATTGTCACGGGCTTCATCCAATATACCATCCCGGCGGGATTATAGTTATGCTGCAGACCGCTCCTTTTCTTGCTTCAACCCCGGCCCTTGCCGTGGCCACCAGTTTGCTGGCCGTGCCGCTCATTGCCCTGAGTGGCAAGCGCCCCAACCTCCGCGAGGCCTGGACCTTTGTGGCCGGTGCCATCAAGCTCATGCTGGTGCTGTCCATGGCCAAGTGGATCTTGGCTGGCAATACCCATACCTACGATCTCTGGCAGGTACTGCCCGGCCTGGCCATCCGCTTCAAGGTAGATGGCTTCGGTATGCTCTTTGCCCTGGTGGCCTCGTCGCTGTGGATTATCACCTCTATCTACTCTATCGGCTATATGCGCGCCCTGGATGAACATGCCCAGACCCGCTACTTCTGCTTCTTTGCCCTGGCCCTGTCTGCCACCATAGGGGTGGCCTTTGCCGGCAACCTCTTTACCCTCTATCTCTTCTACGAGATGCTGTCGCTTTCCACCTTTCCCCTGGTTACCCATCACCAGGACAAGGAGGCCCGGGGTGGTGGCCGTAAATACCTGACCTACCTACTTTCCACCTCCATCGGCTTTGCCCTGCCAGCCATGATCATCACCTATGTCACGGCAGGCTCCCTGGAGTTCAGCAGTGCCGGCGTCTTTGCCGCCGACACCTCACCCGTGCTGCTCACCACCCTGCTGCTGCTCTTTCTGTTCGGTTTTTCCAAGGCCGGGATCATGCCCTTCCACTCCTGGCTGCCCGGCGCCATGGTGGCTCCCACCCCGGTCTCTGCCCTGCTCCATGCCGTGGCCGTGGTCAAGGTCGGCGTCTTTTCCATTGTCCGCGTTTTCACCGGCATCTTCGGTCTGGACCTGATGGCCGATCTCCAGCTCAACACCATTGTCTGTGTTATCGCCAGTTTCACCGTGCTGGTGTCGTCTCTCATTGCCC
>JBFFIS010000189.1:0-5527 GCA_041556375.1 Desulfurivibrionaceae bacterium
ATCGTCAACAAAGCCGAACTGGGCCTGGCGATAGACGGCCTCTTCACCAATGCCATAGGGGCAGACCGTAGGGATATCATAAAAATACTTCAGATAGCCACTGATCAGTCCGGTATCTACTTTCTTGATGGTGGTCATGACGTTTAGTACAAAAAATAGGTGCGCCGTAACTGGTCGAATTCCTGGAGTCCATCCTGCCAGCCCTGCTCCAGGGAAAGAATGTCCCTCCCCTCCTCTAAGGCCAGACGAACCTGCTGGCTGCCGAGAATGAGATCCATAGGTAATATATCATATTCATATTCATAGGGGGGCTGTTTATAGGCAAAAAATTGTGGATACAAGGTCCGAATTGCCTGGAGAAGGCTCAAGGCGGTGCGATAGGGCTTAAACGCTGGCGGATCAGTGACATGGAGTTGAAAACCGTTGCAGACCTGGCCCTGCCATTTATGGAAGGTGGGTTCAAACTGCAGGGGCCGTAAAAAGACGCCGGGAAGCGGGGTCTTGGCGATAAAGTCAAGGATCTCTCCACAGTCAAGAAAGGGGGCGCCAAAAAGCTCAAAGGGCAGCGAGGTGCCGCGGCCTTCGGAGATATTGGTGCCCTCCCAGATTACCTGGCCCGGATAGACCAGAGAAGCGGCATAACTGGGCATATTGGGAGAGGGAAAAAGCCAGGGCTGGCCGCAGTCAGGGAAATGCATATTCCGCTGCCAGCCCTTCATCTTGACGACATGCAGGTCGGCGCCGATTCCAAAATGGTCGTTAAAGAGACGGGCCAGTTCGCCAAAGGTCAGGCCATGGCGCATGGGCAACGGATAGAGCCCAACAAAGGAACGATAAGCCTCTTCAAGGATATTGCCCTCGACGGCCTCGCCGCCGATGGGGTTGGGTCGATCAAGAACGACAACACTCTTGCCAGCGGCGGCAGCCGCCTCAAGCATATAGGCCAGGGTATACATGAAGGTGTAGACCCGGGTGCCGACATCGAAGATATCGACGAGAACCACATCAACATGAGCCATCATGGCCGGGGTGGGCTGGCGGGTTTCGCCGTAGAGGCTGAAAACCGGGAGATCGCTGACCGGATCGCGGCCATGGTCCGACTCCACCATATTGTCCTGTTTCTCGGCAAAGAAACCGTGCTGGGGCGAAAAGAGGCAGCTGAGTTGGCCGGGAAAGGCCGCCATGATCAGATCACGGCTATGGCGAAAAGAGCTATCCGTCGAGGCCTGGTTGCATAATAGACCAAGACGTTTATCTTTTAACAAAGGCAGCGGCGCGGCCAGGAGTTCTTCAATACCAAGGGAGACCATGGGCAACAATCACCTTAAATTCTTGCGGAATAAGTAAGAGCTTCGTATAAACCGGAGATAATAGTGCATTTTCACCAATGATTACAGTCAATTTTCCGCCAAACATCGCTAAATCCCCTAAAAAATGAGTGATATACGGCGCTTTTCACCTGAAGGATGACAACATGAAGATAGCAATTGCCGGCAAAGGCGGCGTAGGTAAGACAACGATAATGGCCCTGATAGCCAAGGAGTTGCAACGGGCAGGAAAGGAGGTGTTGATCATTGATGCCGACCCCAGCCCGCATATGGCCCAGACCCTCGGCTTTGACAATATCGATGGAATAACCCCTATTGCCGATATGGCTGCCTTACTGGCCGAACGGGCCGGCAAGGTGGAGGGATCGCCCTTTTACAACATCAACCCCCAGGTCGATGATCTTCTCGCCGACTTCATGGTCGAAAAGAAAGGGCTCAGGCTCATGGTGCTCGGCGCCATCCAGACTGCCGAGGGTGGCTGCGCCTGCCCAGAGAACACGGTACTGAAAAGGCTGCTGACCAAACTGCTACTCAGCCCGTCGCAGGCCATCCTGCTCGACATGGAGGCCGGGGTTGAGCACCTGGGCCGCGGCACCATAGCCAGCGTGGACGAGCTCTTTATCGTCGTTATTCCGTCGAAATCCAGCATCCGCACAGCCCAGAAGGTCTTTGACCTGGCCCAAGAGGCAGGGATCAAGGATATCTCCTTTGTCGGCAATCTGGTGGAGGATGAGGAGGACAAGTCCTTCCTCAAAGAGGGCCTGGTCAAAGCGCCGGTGGCCTATTTCCCCAACTCATCAATCATCCGCAAACGGGAGCGCCAAGGCATCCCCATGGAGATCGATGCCGACCCCGAGGCCACCCAGGCTGCCCAGGATGTCCTCAACTATCTCAACAGCGGAGCCCTTTAAGCAAAACAGAGGCCACAGTCAGGGCAGGTCGTCGTCGAGGTCTCGAACTCAAAGCCACAGGCCGGGCAGTTGGCATGGCTGGCATCCTGGTTGAAGACGGCGTGACAATGGCTGGTGTCATGCTCGTCAATGCCGGTCAGCAGGCGAAAATCTTCCTGCACGAGGGCATAGGCGGCCGGGGCATCCTCCCGCCGCACCTGCAGGAAAAAGGTGCTCGGGCAGCAGCCCTTGTTGCAACCGCCCTCGTCGCCAACGATCATCATACCGATATTCTCGCGCTCAAAGGCCTTTTCCAGCTTTTTCAAATCAGCAAGAGCGCCTTGATGGATGGTGACAATATCATCATCCGCCGTTAACGCCCCTTGCCGGTTATTACGGGCCTGTTGGCTCTGGTTGCGCATGGCAACCATCTCAGCACCGGTTATCAGGGTCAGGGCGCAGGCGGCGCATTTTTCAATATCAGCCCGGTACTCGTCCTGGCACTGGGGACAATATTTCAACTCAGCTTCGTATTTCATATTTTTCACTTTTTAAAGAGAATATGAGCACTACAAATCTTCGGTCAATCCAGCCACAGCCTCTTAGAGGATATACCTGCTCAAGTCCTGGTCCTCGGAGATATCGGTCAACTGCTTTTCTACATAGTCGGCGCTGACAGTAAAGGTATCGCCGGCCATCCCCGGGGCGTCAAAGGAAAGATCCTCAAGGAGCCTCTCCAAAATGGTATGCAGGCGGCGGGCGCCGATATTCTCGGTACTCTCGTTAACGTCGGCGGCTATCCTCGCCATGGCCCGAATGGCGCCCTCATCAAAGTCGAGGGTCACTTCCTCGGTGCCCAGCAAGGCCACATACTGCTTAATCAGGGCATTCTCCGGCTCGGTAAGAATCCGGTAAAACTCCTCCTCGCCGAGGGCGTCAAGCTCTACCCGCACCGGGAAACGGCCTTGCAGCTCCGGCACCAGGTCAGAGGGCTTACTGGTATGAAAGGCGCCGCTGGCAATAAAGAGAATATGGTCAGTCTTGACCATGCCGTATTTGGTGGTCACCGTCGAGCCCTCGACAATGGGAAGCAGGTCACGCTGGACACCCTCGCGAGAGACCTCGCCACTGCCTGCTGCCCCGGCGCCGCGAGAGGCGATCTTATCGATCTCATCGAGAAATATGATACCGGTCTGCTCGACGCGCTGAACAGCGAGGCGGGTAACCTTCTCCATATCAATGAGCTTTTCAGCCTCCTGCTTTTCGAGGAGGACGAGGGCCTCTTTTACCGGCAGTTTGCGGCGGTCACTCTTTTTGGGAAAGAGCTTGGAAAACATGTCCTTCATTGACGAGCCCATATCATCCATGGGTCCGGACGAAAAGACCTCGACCATGGGCAGGGCTGGAGGGGCCTGTTCGACATTCATCTCCACCTCACGCTCATCAAGCTTGCCCTCATCAAGCATAACCCGAAACTTCTCCCGGGTGGGCGAGGCGGCCGGATGGCTTGGATCAACCCCGGCCGTGGCAGGCGGCGGAGGCACCAGCAGATCCAACAGCCGTTCCCGGGCCATCTCGGCGGCCTTGAGCTCAACGGCCTCGGCCTCCTCTTCTTTAACAAGGTTAATGGCAAGCTCGGTAAGATCACGGATCATCGACTCAACATCACGGCCGACATAACCAACCTCGGTGAATTTGGTGGCCTCAACCTTTAAGAAGGGTGAGCGATCGAGCTGGGCCAGGCGGCGGGCTATCTCAGTTTTTCCAACCCCGGTGGGGCCGATCATGATGATATTCTTAGGGGCAATCTCATCACGCAGGGGCTGGGGCACCTGCTGGCGCCGCCAGCGGTTGCGCAGGGCCACGGCGACAAAACGCTTGGCGTCATCCTGGCCGACTATATATTTATCAAGACGGGTGACAATTTCCTTGGGAGTGAGGGCTTTAATTTTTGGGCTCATACTTTTTCCACAACAATGTTGGTATTGGTAAACACACATATGTTACCGGCGATCTCCATGGCCGCCCGGCAGATTCCTTCGGCGTCAAGGTCACTATGGCTGATTAAGGCCTTGGCAGCTGCCTGGGCATAGGCGCCGCCCGAACCGATGGCGAGAATACCGTCATCAGACTCGATAACGTCGCCGGTACCGGTAAGCAGCAGGGAATACTCATCGTCAGCGGCAATGAGCATGGCCTCCAGGCGGCGCAGCATCTTGTCGGTGCGCCAGTCCTTGGCGAGTTCCACCGAGGCCCGCATCAGATTACCGTTAAACTGCTCAAGCTTATGCTCAAGCTTGTCAAAAAGGGTAAAGGCATCGGCCGTGGCCCCGGCAAAACCAGTGACCACCTTATTATGAAAGAGACGCCGTACCTTCTTGGCCTCATGCTTCATAACGGTATTCCCGAGAGAAACCTGGCCGTCCCCGGCCATGACCACCTCGCCCTTATGGCGCACACAGATAATTGTCGTTGATCGTATTATTGGTTTTTCCATATTCGCAATTAGTTAGTTGATTTTATGTATTATAAAGTGGCTTGAAAAATTAGCGTTTTTGTCGAGGACAAGGAGTGGCTCCAATAACAAGCGCAGCATATGAATATATGTGAGCATTGTTATTGGTGACACGACGCAGTATTCGGCCAAAAAAGCAGTTTTTCAAGGTGCTTTAGGCTTTGGGGTGGGCCTTGTCGTATACCGCCATCAAATGATCCACCGTCAAATGGGTATATTTCTGGGTGGTCGACAAACTAGCATGGCCCAACAACTCCTGAACCACGCGCAGATCAGCGCCCATCTCCAACAGATGGGTGGCAAAGGAGTGGCGCAGGGCATGGGGTGTTACCGGGGCGGCAATGCCGGCCCGGATGGCATAACTCTGGACCATCCTTTCAACAGATCTTGTTGTCAGCCGTCCTCCCCGGTTGTTTAAAAAAAGGGCCTGTTCGTCCCCCTTTTTGCCCTGCTCTCGCCTCTTGGCAAGAAGCAGAAGGCGATTGTCAAGATAGAGGGTGACGGCATCAAGGGCCTGGGAGCCCACCGGAATGAGCCGTTCCTTATTTCCTTTGCCGACTACCCTAACCATTCCGGCCCCAAAATCAACCTGCTCGAGGTTAAGATTTACAATTTCCGCCACCCGCATGCCGGTGGAGTAGAGCAACTCCAACAGGGCCGTATCGCGACGCTGAAACTGGTCCTTTCCCCCTGGTTCCTCAAGAAGGCTGAAAACCTCGTCAACGCTCAAAAAAACCGGGATATGCCTGCCGAGCTTGGGCATGGAGACAGAGGCCGTCGGATCAACAGCAAGG
>JBFFIS010000190.1:0-5497 GCA_041556375.1 Desulfurivibrionaceae bacterium
ACATAGGCCGTGCGATGCTTACTTTCAATCTGGGCCTTGCGCACCGCTTCTTCAGTCTTTTTGATATGGGGATTATAGTAGTTTGGTCTTTTTACCGAACCGGCAATGAAAGCGGCCTCAACCAGGCTGAGGTCCGTAGCCTCCTTGTCGAAGTAATAGCGCGCCGCAACCCCGAGACCACGACCATTACCGCTGACATAGAACTGGTTGGCGTAAAACTCAAGAATCTTTTCCTTGGGATAGTGATACTCAAGGCGCAGGGCAAACAGGAGCTCTTTGAGCTTGGCCTCGATAGATCGCCCCTGCCGTTTAAAAAGATTTTTGGCAGTCTGCTGAGTAATGGTGGAGCCACCCTGCACCACCCGACCGGCCTTAAGATTTGCCAGCATGGCACGGCTCAGCCCCTTAAAATCAACGCCATAATGGCTGTAGAAATTATGATCTTCGGAGGCAACAATGGCGTTGGTAAAGAACTTAGGAATCTGCCCGTAGGAGAGATACTGACGATGGGCCTCCTCAAAAAAAACACCGATCTTAGCGGAACCGTCACTATAGTAAACAGGGCTCTCCATGGTGAGAATATTTTCAATGCTCCCCTGGCTGATCGCCTCACCGGGTTGGCGAATGACATACCAGTAATAACCGCCCACACCAGCCAAAACACCCAAGGCAAGGCAAACCAAGGTTCCTTTAAAGAGGAAGGATAATATGTTTTTCATGAATTTTTACAGACGCAGATAAGCTCAAAACAAGTTTCAGGAAATGTCCTCAACACAGGACAAGAAAGTCATAATCACACTATTTTGGACATTTACAACCAAGTAAGGTATAATTCCCCAAAACAACAACAACTTCAAGATAAAAGCCACGCAAAACTGTTTTTCCCACCCACTGTCCCCCTTGGGCCACAGGGTTAAGCCTCACCTTGGGCTAAAAAAACGGAAAACATGTTGCCAGCTGGACCCTCCTCAGGTAAAAGGGGTGGACGTATTTCATCAACCCCTTAACATATCGTTGTTTTAGAGAGATCAAAGCCAAACTCTCTTCAATCCATAATTTGGTTTAA
This sequence comes from Desulfurivibrionaceae bacterium, assembly GCA_041556375.1. GTDB lineage: Bacteria > Desulfobacterota > Desulfobulbia > Desulfobulbales > SURF-16 > BM506. The sequence goes on from JBFFIS010000190.1 coordinate 1,067, forward strand.
TTTCCATGCGTTATCTTCTCAGTTTTTCCCTGCTATTCCTTTTGGCCCCGGCGGGTTGCATCAACAGCACCCAGCACCACGCCTCTCTTTCCTTCGATCAAGAGCTGGAAACCATCGACATCCCGGCCATTGAAGGCTTGATCGATGAGGTCACCATCCCCGAGACCGAGGCCACGGTCAACGAAGAGATTAAAGAACTCGAGCATCTCGGCAGTTGGGAGCAGGGTTCTGCCGAACCCGTTGACAGCCAGGAAGTTACCTATGACTTCCCGGTTACCATGAACAAGCAGGTGGAATTTTATCTCGATTTCTTCCAAAACCGGCAGCGCCCCACCTTCACGAAATGGCTGGAACGTTCAGGACGCTTTCTGCCCATGATTCAAAAACATCTCAAGGAGGCCGGCCTCCCCCTTGACCTCGCCTATCTGCCCATGATCGAGAGTGGTTACAGCCTGACCGCTTATTCTCGGGCCAGGGCCGCAGGGCCATGGCAGTTCATCCGCTCCACGGGCCGTCATTATGGCCTGAAGGTCAACAGCCACGAGGATGAGCGCCGCGACCCCACCAAGGCCACTCTGGCCGCTATTGAGTTTTTAAGTGATCTTTACAAAGAATTTAACGACTGGCCCCTTGCCGTTGCTGCCTATAATGCCGGCGGCGGCAAAATCAGGAAGGGCCTGAGAAAGTACAAGGTAGACAATTTTTGGGACCTGGCCCAGCACCGTTATCTCCGCAGCGAAACAAAACTTTATGTCCCGAAGCTGATCGCCGCCATCATTATCGCCAAGAATCCTGTCAAATACGGTTTCACCGACATAAAGTACCAAAAACCGCTGGAGTTCGACGTGGTTAACGTCCCGCGCTGGACCTCGCTGCGCTCGGTTGCGGCGGCCTGCGGCGCCGACTACGATGAGCTCCGCGACCTCAACCGCCAGCTCCGGCAAAGAATCACCCCGCCAGGAAGGGCCTCCTACCCCCTCAAGGTACCGGTTGGCAAGAAAGAGATTGTCGCCAAAAACTTAAAAAAGGTCTATCCGGTGGTAACCACCAAGTATAAGACCCATGTTGTCCGCCCCAATGACAGCCTGAGCAAGATCTGCAAGCTGTACAACATCAAAAAGCTGACTCTACTTAAGACCAACAAACTCCAGAGCGCCCAGCTTAACAAAGGCCAACGCCTCCGCATCCCCTACCAGTCAACGGACTATGTACTCTGGGACAAGGAGAGCAACCCGCCCGTGGCTGTGGCTGATTCCGACCTGATCCTCCACAAAATAAAATCCGGCGAGACCCTGTCCATCATCGCCCGGCGCTATGGGGTGCCGCAGCACATGATTGCCATCTGGAATAATCTGGAAGACCTGGGAAGAATCAGGGCCGGCCAGCAACTTGCCATCTATCTTGACGATGCCAGCTTTGCCAAAAAAGAGCAGGAACGCCTGGCCAGCCTAAGCGCGCCCATCGAACTGCCAAGCACCAGCGAATCAACGGACAGCAAGGTCATCTACTATCACGTTAAACGGGGCGATACCCTGTGGACCATTTCCCGCCAATTCAAGCTGAATATGGATAAAATAAGGCGCTGGAACAGTCTGAAGAACGACATAATTCACCCCGGCACCAAGCTCCTCATCAGAACCGCCTCCCTCTAAGCACCCCATGAAGATCTCCGGCAAAACAGCCCTGGTTCTTGGTGCCAGCCGCGGCCTTGGCCGTGCTGTTGCCCTGGCCCTGGGCCAGGCCGGAGCTCGGCTCATCCTCCCCTACTACGACTGGCCAGATTCTGTTAGCGAGATGCAGGAAGAATTCTGCCGTCTTGGCTTTGATTTCCTGGCCCTGCCTGCTGATCTACGCAACCAGGAAGAGGTCAGCAACCTCCTGCGCCAAGGCATGGAGCGTTACGGCAACCTTGATATTGTCATTAATAATATTGAAAGGGGCGGTATGCCCATTGTCCACGGCCCCTACACCCAGGAGCAGTGGGACCGGGAGATGGCCACCACCCTGAAGGCCAAGTGGAATGTTTTCCAGGAGAGTTTACCCCTCTTGAAGAAACAGGCAGAGGCGGTGATGATTGTCATCTCTTCCATCGCTGCAGTCACCGGCCGCAAGGGCCCTGCCGGTCTTATCTTCAACGATGGCTACGCAGCCGCCAACAGAGCGGTGAACGCCCTCACCGAGACCTGGGCCAGAGAAGCGGCGCCCAAAATCAGGGTCAACGAGATCATGCTCGGCTTCTTTGAACACCGCCATGCCGAGCACACCAGAGGCTGGTCCCTGCTTGACAGCCAGCAGCAACAGGCCCTTATCGACCACACCCTGCTGGCTCGCACCGGCAAGGCCGATGACCTGGTCAAGGCCGTGCTCTTTATAATCAAAGATGCCACCTTTATGACCGGCAGCACACTGCGTCTTGACGGCGGTTATCTGCTGGGGGGAGAAAAAATACCCCCTATGCCGGAAGGCACAGGGGGCGATTTAGCCATCAAGACCTGATGGGCGGATTAGGAGCCTCAGCAAAAGGAGGAGGCTACATTCAGAGCCTTGGTCATTCAGGCGATGCTGGAGCCGGAGGAATCCTTCTTGTCTTCCGCTTCGGCCTTTTTGCGCTTGAGGAGATCCTCCAGGGCCCATTTCGGGATCTGGCGCATGATGACCTCAACACAGGCAAGCTTCACCCCGTCTTTATCCTTGGGATTTTCAATCACCGCCTCGTTCATGATCTCTTCGGCATCGTACCAACACAACTCACTACCCTCTTTATCATAAACGGTGAGAATCCGGCGGTTTAACTCGTGGAGATGTTCCTCCTCGACAATATTGCCAACGATCTGCATGGCCACTTCATAGGGAACAAAATCTGATTCTTCTGACATCACGTACACCTTTTTATTTAGAATTAAGCGGTTAAGAGTAAAGAGCGAGCAAGAATGCGAAAACATTCTTGTCCCCTCTCAGCTCTTAACTGCTGCTACACCCTGGTCTTAGGCCAAAAAATCTTCTGATACATATCCAAGGCATAGCGATCCGTCATGCTGGCGATAAAATCCCCCACCCTCCGCTCCAAAGAGGTGGATTCGGCATAGGATCCCCGATACGAATCAAGAAAATCCTGATTTTCCATGAAATACCCAAAGAGCTCGCGCAGGATCTTCGAGGCTTTGACAAACTCGTTATGAACCTGCTCAGAGCGATAGACATTATCATAGAGAAACTGCCGCAGCTCCTGCATGGCCTGGCCGGTTTTCTCTTCAACCCCGAACAGCAACTGGTCGCCTTGAGGAGCGGTCCCCCCCAGCACCCCCTGCACCATGGAAACTATACGCCGGGAATGATTCTTGCCAAGAATATCCTGACAGGGGGCTGGAATATCCCCCTCGGAGATAACGCCGCTTCTAATGGCATCATCAAGATCATGGGCCAGGTAGGCAATGATATCGGCATAGCGCACCACACAGCCCTCGGCGGTCTGGGGCATGCCTTTTCCTGAGGCGGGCAGCACCTCGCCATAGCCTTTGGAGTGCTTGATGATACCATCGCGCACCTCATAGCTGAGATTGAGGCCCTGACCGTCATTTTCCAGAACATCTACCACCCGCAGGCTCTGGCGGGAATGAGAAAAACCACCGGTCATCAGTTCGTTCAAGACGGCCTCGCCGGCATGACCGAAGGGGGTATGGCCCAAATCGTGGCCATGGGCGATGGCCTCAAGCAAATCTTCGTTTAAGAACAAGGCCCGGCCAACAGTCCTGGCAATCTCGGAGACCTCCAGGGTATGGGTCAGTCGTGTACGGTAATGGTCGCCGGTAGGGGCCAGAAAGACCTGGGTCTTATACTTCAAGCGCCGAAAGGCCTTGCTATAGACGATCCGGTTGCGGTCGCGCTGAAAGGCGGTGCGGATGGGACAGGGGTCTTCCTGGACAGTCCGTCCCTTTGTCTTGACGCTTGGACAGCTGTAGGGAGAGAGATACTCTAACTCCTGCTGTTCTATAGTTTCCCGGACACTGAGCATAATTTCATTTTTCATTCATTACAGAAAAAAACTTTCTATTTCACTCAAAACTTAATAACCACAATTTCTGAAAAAATCGACGTTTTTCCTCGCTTTGCTGACTCTGAAGACAGGAGATTCAGCTCTTTTTCTTGACGCTGAACCATTTCCCTTTATGATGTGCCATTACAACCTCAAACCCTGTGTTCGCCAATTTTTCCCAATGCTGACCGGGGATGAATAATCCGTGCCAAGAAAATATGGAAACCAACCACTTAAAATATATGCAGGAGGCCCTGACTGAGGCCGCCAAGGCCCTGGCCAAGGGGGAATTCCCGGTGGGATGCGTACTCACCCGTAATAACGAAATAATCGCCCGCGGCCACCGCCTCAACAGCCACAACCATGCCAACGAACTCGATCATGCGGAAGTAACTGCC
>JBFFIS010000191.1:0-5462 GCA_041556375.1 Desulfurivibrionaceae bacterium
CAAAATCTGCCAGGACAGCTTGATTGCCGGCTTGGTCAATATAGGAAAAAAGGGATTCTTCATCATCGTCCGGATCAATATAGCTATAGGACGTATGAGGTTTTATGATGTGATTAAACCAGCGCAGGGAGCCTACCTTCAGACCAAAATCACGCTGCAAGGTGGTGGAGAGCTCAACTCCGCCGTCCCAAGCCAGCCTGGTGGGGCTGGTATCACCGTTGTACAGAGCATCATCGGCGGACTCAATCTGATAGAAGCTTTGACGGAGACCACCGGTTGCCGAAGCCTCAAACCAGGGCCCCAGGGCAAGAGGGGTGGTGATACGAGGATGGAGGTCAACCCGCTGCATACCCACTCCTTCCTCACGCCAATAATTAACATATTCGGCATCCCAGTTGAGATTAACCCTGGTGGCCGGTATGGCCAGGCTGCCGGTGGTCAGAACCTTGGGCAGGGTGTGGATCGCCGTGCTATCCGGCGTGGTGCTGGGATTAAGATCATCGACATAGGTGCTTTCACCGCCGAGGAAAACATGGGACCAATGCGTGCCAAGCGGCAGGCTTGATGAACGCCAGGCCAGGGAGGCCTCCTGGAGGCCACGGTCAAAATCGTCAACAAAGACGTTGTGAGACTCTTCAAAACCGGTCACCCCCTCGTCAAACTCCATGACATAATCACGGTCAGAGGCGAAATCGACATCGAGCAGCACCTTAAAATTACTGCCGAAATTATGGTCGCCCTTACTGCGCAGCCAATAACGATTGGAGCGGCTACGCAGATAGCCATCATCCTGGTAATCATCATCCACCTCATCCTGGAGGCGATCATCAATGAAGGTGGCCTGAATGGAGAAGCGCGATTCATAATCGTGAATATAGCGGAATTCAGCGCCGATCATCGGCCCACGACTGGCAAAATAGCCGGGATAGAGGGTGATATCTGAACTGGGTGAGAGGTCGACAAAAAAGGGAGCCATAAATCCGGAACCACCTCGATCCGAACCGGATATTTCCGGATCGAGGAAACCTGACTGGCGGTCCATGCGGCCGGGAAAGGCCATGTAGGGCAAATAGAAAACCGGCACATCCTTGACCCGCAGGAAACTGTGCTTCATGAAGATGAAGCCATCGACATCTATATCCGCCTCCTTCAGGGTCAGGCTCCAGACCGGACTGCGCCCATCATCATAATCGCAGGTGGTAAAAACGCCATCCTTGAAGAAATAGACCATCTCTGCTTCTTTGCGGGCCTCCTTGGTGGCAAAATGGATATTTGTTTCGGCAAAGAAAACCTTGCTGTCAATCATCTGGGCCGTTTCATCTTGGAGATAGATGGTGGCCTCGCTGGCCTCGGCACTCTCCGCCTTTGAAAGCAACTTCACATGGCCCCAGGCCTGAACAACACCGGCCTCGGCATCATAGCGAATCCTGTCGGCCTGGATGGTCATCGGCTTATCAGGGTTGCCGGTGCGCTCAAGGACAACATTACCCTCGGCAATGACCTCCTGCTCCCTTTCCCCGCGGCTGATCATATCCGCCTCGACCTTCCACGGTTGATTGAGGAGATCACCACCCCTGACCAGGGTGCTGGGAACAATACAAAGAAAGGCAAGCAGAGCGGCCAGACAGTTTCTTATAGAGACGATATTCGACACGTTTATCCGTTTAGGTGGAGGAAGGGGGAAAGATGCAGGCATAAAAAAGGGGGCCTGAAGGCCCCCTTGAACATTTACTCATCTTTAAGAACAGCGCCGGTGGCACCGGAGGTCACCAGGCGGGCATAGCGAGCCACGTAGCCGGTGGTGATCTTTGGTTCTGGCGGCTGCCAGCCTTCCTTGCGCTTGGCAAGCTCGGCATCCTCGACCTCGACCCGCAGGACGTTGTTGGGAATATCAATAACCACGGTATCACCCTCTTCAACAAAGGCAATGGGACCGCCATCGGCTGCCTCCGGCGATACGTGACCGATACAGGCACCCTGGGTCCCGCCGCTGAAACGGCCATCGGTGATGAGGGCCACGCTGTTGCCTAGCCCCATGCCGATAATGGCCGAGGTCGGGGAGAGCATCTCCGGCATGCCCGGTCCGCCCTTGGGACCGCAATAACGGATGATTACGACATCACCGGCATTGATCTCGCCGCCGAGAATAGCCTTCTGGGCTTCCTCCTCAGAGTTATAAAGACGGGCTGGACCGCTATGGGTGAGCATCTCATCGGCCACGGCCGACTGCTTGACCACGGCACCTTGGGGGGCCAGGTTGCCGTAAAGAACGGCAATGCCGCCCACCTTGTGGTAGGGCTCGGCCACGGTGCGGATAATTTCCCGATCTTTGACCTCGGCCTTCTTGAGGTTCACCCCAAGGTTCTGGCCGGTAACGGTCATAACATCCTGGTGCAGGCTGTCCTTACTCTGCAGGAGTTCGCGCATGACGGCCTGAACACCACCGGCCTCATAAAGCTGCTCCATGGAATGGGGGCCACCTGGAATCAAGCTGCAGATATGAGGCACCCTCTTTGACACCTTGTTAAAGGAATCCAGGGGCAGGTCAACGCCAGCCTCCTTGGCAATGGCAGGCACATGAAGCACCGTGTTGGTGGAACAGCCCAGGGCCATATCGACGGCCATGGCGTTTTCAAAGGCCTTCTGGGTGGCAATATCACGGGGCCTGATGTTTTCATGGAAGAGATTCATAACCGCCATCCCAGCCTGCTTGGCCAGGCGGGTACGGGCGGCATAGACCGCCGGGATCGTCCCGTTACCTGGCAGCCCAAGGCCGATGGCCTCGGTAAGACAGTTCATGGAGTTGGCGGTAAACATACCAGCACAGGAACCACAGCCCGGGCAGGCGTCATCCTCAAGCTCGGCAAGTTCATCCATGCTCATGGTCTTGGCCTTGACCCGGCCGACCCCCTCAAAGACCGAGACAAGATGCACATCTTTGCCGCGATGACGGCCGGTGAGCATAGGGCCGCCGCTGACCATGATAGCCGGAATATTGAGACGTAGCATGGCCATGAGCATGCCCGGCACAACCTTGTCGCAGTTGGGGATGAGGACCATGGCATCAAAGGGATGGGCCTGGCCGACAATCTCCACAGAATCAGCAATGATCTCCCGGCTGGCCAGGGAGTATTTCATGCCGGTATGGCCCATGGCAATACCGTCGCAGACACCGATGGTGGCGAAGGAGGCAGGGGTACCGCCAGCCATCCGCACGCCAGTCTTCACGGCCTCGACAATCTTATCAAGGTGAACATGGCCGGGAATAATTTCATTATGGGCATGGCAGACACCGATCAGGGGCCGAGCCAGCTCTTCATTGGTATAACCCATGGCCTTAAACAGGGAACGATGGGGAGCCCTTTCCAGGCCCTTAGTAACGATATCACTGCGCATATTTTTTCCTTTATCTGAGGGATAATGAGTAGATAGATCTATTCTGCCGTGGTGACAGGGGCCTAAGCCGTTTGCAAAAACGCCTCTACAGCAGGAAAAACCGCCGTCGGCAGCCTCTGCAGAAAGGGGCTTTCGGTCTTGCTGCCGTGATCGCTTTTCACACCAGGCAGGAAGGACAAAATTTACGCTCTGGGTCAATGGGTGTCAAGGAAAAGTTCCCTGTCTTTCTCACTGACAAAACGGCGTTTTTGCTTGCCTGAACGCAAAAAGCTTGTTATTAATTTAGGCTTATTATTTATGCAGATGACCCTCGATCATAAAAATGGGCGCACACCCTCCTACCTGCCCGCAACTCCACTCTTATGAAATATCTCTTTGGACCGGTCAATTCCCGGCGGCTCGGCCTGTCCCAGGGTATTGATCTCCTCACCACTAAAACCTGCAATTTTGACTGTATCTATTGCGAGGTGGGGGGCACGTCGATTCACACCTGTGAACGGCAAGAGTATACGCCGACAGCGGAGATTATCGCCGAGATTGATGAGCTCCTGGCCCAGGAAGATTTGGCAAAACCCATTGATGTCTTTACCATCACCGCCATGGGTGAGCCCACCCTGCATACCGGCCTTGGCGAAATCATCCGCCATATCAAGGAAAAAACGGGCAAACCTGTTGCCGTTTTGACCAACGGTGCCATGATGCACCGTGAGGATGTCCGCCAGGAACTCTTGGCCGCAGACATTGTTGTCCCGTCGCTGGACTCAGCTCGGGCAGAAAGCTTTAGGAAGATTGACCGGCCGGCCGCATGTGTCGACCTCGAGGAGATGATTGAAGGTATCTCTCTTTTTTGCCGGGAATTTTCCGGTCAGGTATGGCTGGAAGTCATGCTGACCAAGAATATTAATGATCAACCCCGCGACATTGAGGCCTTAAAAGAGGCCATTATGCGCATTAACCCGAACCGGGTTCAATTAAACACAGTGGTTCGACCTCCCCTGGAGAGCTTTGCCAAACCACTGACCCACAAGGATTTAACCCACATTGCCGAGCAGTTGCCCGGCAATGTGGAGATTATTGCCAGTTTTGCCAAACGTCAGCACAACTCCTGGCGCTCGCCTGAACAGGGTGAAATCCTGGAGATGCTCCAACGCCGGCCCTGTACCGCTTCAGATATCAGCGAGGCCCTCAACCTCGAGCCTGCCCAGACAAGCAGGCTCATGGAGGAACTCGCTGACCAGGGTGCGGTGTTAAAGTTGCTTCACCAAGGCAAAACCTATTACCAGCCGCCCCACACGATGTAAACTGTGGTGGCCGTTATCAATCTGATGGCTCCACCCTGGCCTTTTTACAGGCAGGGATGGCGCCTGACACATGCAAAAACATCTCGAGCTCAACCGCCTTCAGACTGAAGCGGGGGGCCAGAGATCTCTTTTGCCAAAGGAATATTCATGACCGAAGAAAAAACCGAACAGGAAAACAAAGAAAAAATTAGCGCCGAGACTGCCAGCACCTCCGAAGCAAAACAGGAGGCCGCAGGCCAGGACGCAGAAAAAGCCAAGCCGAAACGCAGCCCACGCAAACGCGCCCCCCGCAAAAAACCGGCGCCAAAAAAGACCGCTGCAAAAGCTGAAGACAAGCCTGAGAGCGACAAGCAGTCAACCACAACAGATGACAGCAAGGCCGAAACCGCCACCAAGACCACAGAAGAGGCAGTAAGCACCGAAACGGAAAAAGCCAAACCAAAACGCCGGCCACGTAAACGGGCGCCGCGCAAAAAGCCGGCGCCAAAAACTACGGCCCAGAGCCCCGAAGAAAACCAGACAGACGAGACGGCGGAGACGACGACAGAAGTCAGCAAACCCCAAGCCAGCCGCCAGCGCAAAGCCCCGGCCAAGAAAGCAGCCAGCAAAAGTCCAGCAAAGAAAGAGGCCGACAAGATCGCCTACAAGCTGCTCATCAATGCTGACGAGCCGGAAGAGTGCCGCATTGCCCTGCTTGAAAACGGCAAGGTCGAATCCTTTAACGTCGAGACCGTGGTCCAGGCCCAGACCAAGGGCAATATCTAC
>JBFFIS010000192.1:0-5457 GCA_041556375.1 Desulfurivibrionaceae bacterium
AGGCCGTCAGCGATGATGACCTTGCTCTTGCCCGCCAGATCTTTGATGCTGTGGGCATCAGTGTCGTCCTGGCAGAATCTTACCTTGACGCCGTTACCGGCTTAAGTGGTAGTGGTCCGGCCTATGTGTTTGCTTTTCTCGAGTCCCTGATCGAGGCTGGTCTCAAGGTTGGCCTGGCGAGAGACGATGCCGAAAAGCTTGCCCAGCAGACTATCTTGGGTTCTGTACAGCTCGCTGTGGAAACAGGTGAGCATCCTGCCCAGCTCAAGGCCATGGTCACCTCGCCGGGGGGAACCACCATTGCTGGTCTGCATGAGCTGGAAAAAGCAGGATTCAAAGCCGGCATCATGAATGCAGTGGAAGCGGCCACCCACCGTTCCCGTGAACTAGGGAAGCTTCTTTAGTCTGCTATCATGGGGAAAATTCACAAGGTTGGCATTATTTTCAAAAAGGGTTCTGCTGAGGCCCAGGCCATTGCCACCGAGCTCCTGGCCTGGTTTCAAGGCCAAGGGGTTCAGGCGGTTCAGGATACCATCAGCCCTGATCTTGATCTTCTTGTCATCCTGGGCGGCGATGGCACCCTGCTCAGAGTGGCCGCTGCTGCCAGTCGCTATGAGATCCCGGTGGTTGGCGTCAATCTTGGCAGTCTGGGGTTTCTCACAGAGGTTGCTGTGGGCGACCGGCTGGCTGCCCTGGAGAAGGTTTTGGCCGGAGATGTTGCCTTTGAGCGCCGGTTGATGTTTAAGGCCCGTATTTCCGGACCTTCCGGGACAAAAAAGTGGCGTTATGCCTTGAATGATGTGGTGGTGAGCAAGGGCACCATTGACCGTTTGGTGCGCCTCTGTACCTGGGCAGACCAGCACTATGTCGCCTCCTATAAGGCTGATGGCCTTATCTTTTCCACCCCAACCGGTTCAACGGCCTACAACCTGTCAGCAGGGGGGCCGATTGTCCATCCGGCCATTGCCTCAATCCTGGTGACGCCCATTTGTCCTTTTATGCTGGAGAGCCGGCCTGTTTTGTTGCCTGCTGATGTCAGCTTGACCACGCGTCTGACCGGCCATGCCACCGATGTGCAGGTCATTGTCGACGGCCAGCCGGCCTGGGATATGGATGAGGAGGACAGTCTGGAGATCGTGGTTAGCGACAAGAAGCTGATTCTTGTCTGTTCGCCGTGGGAAGGCTATTTTGATATTCTGCGTAACAAGCTGAACTGGGGAGGACGTGCCGAGGGTTTCCCCAAATAAGGTGCGGTGAGGTCTGGCCGTCAGGGGCTAGTGCTCGTTTTCTTTGGGATTGTCAGCGGCCGTTGCCGTTTCTTCTTCGCTTTTTGTATCCTTTAAGGCGCTCGCCTGTGCCGCAGTTGCTTGGAAGGCCGTTTCCATGATCCGCCGGCCGACGCCGAGACGGGCCCGTAATTCGGATGGTTTGCATGGTTTTACCAGGTAGTCGTCAGCGCCGCCATCCAGGGCCAGAATTTGTTCTTCCTTGGACTTTCTGCTGCTAAACATGATGGTGTAGACATAGGGCGCGTCCTGGCGTACCCTCAGGCGTTGGCAGACCTGCATGCCGCTTATGCCCGGCAGGTTCCAGTCGACGATGGCTAAACGGATATCTTGGTCAGATTCAATATGGCCCCAGGCATCATCGCCGTTATCGGTTTCGATGACTTCATAGCCCCATTTTTGCAGAAAGTTGATGAGGCCTTTGCGGACGACGGGATTATCTTCAGCCACAAGGACTTTGTTGGCCTTAAAAACTTCTGGAGAGGCATCATTTTCTGCCATGGAGAATTTCCTTTTTAAACAGAGGACACGGGAGCATTTTGCGGCAAGAAAAAAAGGTTTATTAAGGTTTGGTTAAAAAACTTTTTGTGCTTGACGGCGCATCTTAATGGCACTATCTTTCACACGATTTTGTGCATGATTTTGGTCGATTCCAGACCCTGGTCATATGGATCAAAATTCTGATCAAACATTCTTCGTCCAGGCCCTTTTGGACCTACCTGGAATGCCATTACTATTTAGTTTAGCTGAGCTTTTTGGTGTTGTATATATTTTATTTCAAAAAACTGGAGGAGTAATTTAATGACTATTTACGTATGCGGACACAGTAATCCTGATACCGACTCAGTTGCAGGTGCCATTGCTTATGCCACCCTGGCAAAAGCCCTTGGTGAAGATGCCGTAGCTGTTATGCAGACCACTGCCGATGCCCTCAACCCTGAATCAAAGGTTGTGCTTGAGCGTTTTGGCCTGGCTGCCCCTGAAGAAATTACCGATGCCGCCGGCAAGCAGATTGCCCTGGTAGATCATAGTGATATCGGTCAGGCTCCTGCCAATATCGGTGATGCTGAAGTTGTGGCTATCGTTGATCATCACAAGGTTGGTGATGTTACCACCAATAACCCAATTTTGGTTAACACCCAGCCTGTTGGTTGCACCTGTACCGTTCTGAACGAAATGTTCAAGATGAACAATGTTGCAATTCCTAAAGATGTTGCCGGCGCCATGACTGCTGCCATTCTGAGCGACACCGTTAACTTCGAGTCCCCCACCTGCACCGATAAAGATAAGGCCGCTGTTGCCGATCTTGCTGCTGTTGCCGGTATCTCTGACACTGACGGCCTGTTCATGGATATGCTCAAGGCCAAGTCTGCTGTCGATGGCGTTCCTGCTCAGGATCTGCTCTTCCGTGACTATAAAGACTTTGACATGAACGGCAAGAAGGTTGGTGTTGGTCAGCTTGAGCTTGCCACCCTGGATCAGGTTGCTGCTATCCGTGACGATCTTCTCAAGGCCATGCAGGACACCAAGGCTGACGGCCGTCACTCCGTACTTCTGATGCTTACCGATGTTGTCAAAGAAGGTACTGATCTTGTTGTTGTTTCTGACGAGCCTGCCATTATCGAAGGCGCTTTCGGTGGTAAGATCGACGGTACTTCTTTTTGGGTCGATGGCATGATGAGCCGTAAGAAGCAGACTGTTCCCAATCTTCAGAAGGCTTTTGGCTGCTAATATTCCTTAGCTTCTTGCCTGCTGTAAAAACCCCCTGTCCCTTTTTAGGTACAGGGGGTTTTTTTATGGTTAATGAACCTTTTTCTTGTCGATCTCGAAGTTGAAGTTGTCATCCCGCTCCGGGGAGTGGCAGCTGGTGCAGAGTTGTGAATTTGGCCGGGTTTTTGGAGGGTTTTGCTGGGGGGCAGCTGCATGGTCTTTGCCAGGCCCATGGCAGACCTCACAGCCTACAGCTCTCAGGGTTTCCGGCAGGCTGGCGGCGAGATAGGCTGTGTCTTCCTCCAGGGCCGTTACATGACAGTATACGCAGCTTAGATTGTTGTTTTGATCCTGTTTCTCCAGGGTCTGGTAAGAAGAGGCGTGGGGAGTGTGGCTCCAGGCCTGGTAGAGAGCCTCATGACAGCGCCGGCAGGAGTTGCTGCCCATGTATTGTTGTCTGAGCCTGCTGGTCTCAGTAGTCTGTCTGCGCACCTTATTGGCCTTCTGGCGCGCCTCCTGCAGAAGTGTGATGATTGTCGCGTCATCAGGCACCGAGGGGGGCAGAGGGTGAAAATGATTGCTATAGGTGGCTGGAGGCGGGGCACCTTTTATGTCCTCTTGGCTCATCATTTTCAACTCTTGTTCGAGCTGCTGGTAACGACTTATTTTCTTTTGGTATGACTCCAGGCCAGTCTTATTGTCCTTATAAACCACCTGAGGGCCACCTTTTTTCCTAACCCGGCTAATGAGCCATCCCAGGCGATCATACTCCTTTTGCATGGTCAGAAAAGGTCGCTCCTCCTGTTGCCATTTTTGGGCGGTTGACCAAGTGATGGAAATCTGGCCCTGGTATTTACCGTCATGGCCGGCCTGGGTAATCAGCGTATTATTGATGAGCTGTGGTCGCATGTTTTGCTTGCTGGCACCAGACTGAAAGATAAGGTGAACATCGGCAAACTGCTTGGCAATCTCACTATTTTCAGAGGCACTGAGGTTGGAGAGGAGAATGACAAGGTCACTGTTGGCGCTGACCGTCGCCATGATTGAAGACAGGACATCATGCCATGGTAAAATCTTTACCGCGGTAGAGCAGCTTTCCGGCAGGTTGGCGTTACCAGTCAAACCGATAAGGGCGATACGCATGCCGGCCCGTTCAATATAGGCAACCGGTTGAAAGAGCAGGGCGCCGCCATGGTCGGCAAGGTTGGCGCTGAGAAAGGGGAATGAGGCATTTTGGGCCAGAGCTTGCAAGGCTTCAAGACCGGCACCCAGATCCTGTCTGCCAATGGCAACAGCATCATAGTTCATATGGTTATAGGCCTCGACCATGGCGGTAGCGGTGATCACCGCCTGGGGAACACGCTGGGGTTGCCGGCCAAGTTTGTCGTCAAAAAAAAGAGTGCCGGCGTCAACCTTCAGGGAGTCGCCTGAGGATGCCAGCCTTTTTAACAGGGATGATTTTTTGGACAGACCGCCCAGTTGCCCAGATTTTCAGCCGCAGGGCTCGGTTTTGCCGCCGACATCATTGGAGTAGAAAATCTCAAGGGTTTGATAGCTGTATGCCAAATTAGGGACAAACAGAAGGGCGCTGGTCAGGATGACAAAAGAACAGAAGGCTAAAATTTTGGAAGGCTGCATTTATTCTTTCCTGTTTTTTTGGCGATTGGCCAGAATGGTACGCCATCGCTCCAAACGGTCTTTGATTATTTTTTCAAGGCCCCGATCAGTAGGACTATAGTATCTGGTGCCGGCCAGTTTCTCCGGTAGATGGTCCTGGTCAACCACGGCCAGGGGGTCGTCATGGGCATATTTATAGCCCTTGCCATAGCCCAGTTCCTTCATAAGTTTTGTCGGGGCGTTACGAATATGGTGGGGCACAGGCAGGCTGCCTGTTTGGGCGATATCGTGCCGTACCTTGTTGTAGGCCATGTAGACGGCATTACTCTTTGGCGCTGTTGCCAGATACAAGACGGCTTGGGCCAGGGCAAGTTCCCCTTCGGGAGAGCCCAGCATCTGGTAGCTGTCGCGTGCCTGGATGGCAACCTGCAGGGCTGTCGGGTCGGCATTGCCGATATCCTCGGAGGCGAAGCGGATCATTCTGCGGGCGGCGTAGAGTGGTTCTTCACCGGCCTCAAGCATTCTGCACAGCCAGTAGAGGGCGCCATCAGGGTCGCTATCACGCAGGCTTTTATGGAGGGCCGAGATTTGATTGTAA
Source organism: Desulfurivibrionaceae bacterium (assembly GCA_041556375.1). GTDB lineage: Bacteria > Desulfobacterota > Desulfobulbia > Desulfobulbales > SURF-16 > BM506. The sequence continues at coordinate 5,212 of JBFFIS010000192.1, forward strand.
TGCTCGTCGCCGTCCTTATCATACTGCAAAGTTTTTCTGCTAAAGCAGTCGGCTATGATTTCTCTGGTCACCGTTTTCTGGGCCTCACCGCTTTCTTCAACCAGAGAGGAAGCTATCTCCAGACTGTTAAGAAGGCGGCGGGCATCACCGTCAGCCAGGGCAATGAGTGACCCAAGGGCATCGTCGGTAAAGGTGAGATTTTCTCTTCCCAGGCCGTGGATGGGGTGGCTGACTGCCCGTTTGGCA
>JBFFIS010000193.1:0-5440 GCA_041556375.1 Desulfurivibrionaceae bacterium
CGGCCATGAATTACCTGCACCGCTACACCAGCCGGGGCTGGGCCCTCAAGGGGTGAAGCGCCAAGATAGTCAAGGCCAGCCAATAACTCCTGGCGCCGGAGCCGGGTCAGATAATCACTCTCAAGATCTGCGACAAACTGGCGATACAGATCCTTATGACCGAGGAAGCATTTACGATAAAAGCCCTGCATGGATTTGCCGACACCTAAACCAAGGTCAGCCTTGATGGCGGCAATCTCCGCAGGCGGCCAGTGCCGGCGCCCGGCCAGCAGGCTAACCGCGGAAACCAGCTCCGGATAGGTGGTGGCAAATTGCCAGGCCAGATTGGCGCCCATGGACCAGCCCACCAGGGCAACGGTGGCTATCTCCTTTTGGGCAAGATATTGCCTGAGCTCCGCCACCAGGCCGGCATGGCAAAAGTGGTTGGGCACAAGAAGATCAACATCTTCGGGCCAGGCACCGTAACGACCTACCTGACCGTCAAACCCCCACCCCGGCAGAAAGACCAATGTTTGGCGCTGCTGACTGGTGCTGCTTTGTATTTTTGTGAAGGTCATAGATCCGCTTGTGCTTCCGCCCCGTGGTTATCCGTGAAAAAGCGGTCACCATACCCGCCCTCTTTTTCACTGTCAATCAGGGAGAGCCCACAAAAAAAGGCGCTTCAGCCTGCAAGCAAGCCGAAACGCCTTTCTCCTTTTGAAGAGAGGAGAGGAGGATTACTTCTTCATGTCCTCATTACCTTTGACCAGGACATCAACAACAGATGGGTCAGCCAGGGTAGAGGTGTCGCCAAAGTCGTCCTGCCCAGCAGCGATCTTACGCAGGATGCGGCGCATGATCTTACCGGAGCGGGTCTTAGGCAGACCGTCGGAGAACTGGAGAAATTCAGGAGTAGCGATGGGTCCGATCTCCTTCCGGACATGGGTCCGCAGCTCCTTCACCAATTCATCAGAAGGCTCAACGCCGGCCTTCAGTGACACGTAGGAGTATATGGTCTGACCCTTCACCGGATGGGGAGCACCGACAACCGCGGCCTCTGCCACTGACTCATGGGCCACCAGGGCGGACTCAATCTCAGCGGTACCAAGACGATGGCCGGAGACATTGATAACGTCATCCAGGCGTCCCATAATCCAGAAATAGCCATCCTGGTCACGACGGACACCATCTTCAGGATCATACATGCCTTCGTACTTGGAGAAATAGGTCTTCTTATAACGGGCTGGGTCACCAAATACACCACGCAGGATACCAGGCCATGGCTGGCGGACCACAAGACGGCCACCCTCGTTAACACCAGCCTCCTTGCCATCCTCGTCAAGAACGGCCACATCAATACCGGGAAGCGGCAGGGTGGCGGAACCTGGCTTAAGCGGCGTGGCAAAAGGCAGTGGAGAAATCATGATTCCGCCGGTCTCAGTCTGCCACCAGGTATCAACGATGGGCAGCTTACCACCACCGATATGGGTGTGATACCACATCCAGGCCTCGGGGTTAATGGGCTCACCAACTGAACCAAGCAGGCGCAGCGAGGAGAGGTCATACTTCTGGGTAGGACCTTCACCGTCACGCATCAGAGCGCGGATAACGGTAGGGGCGGTATAGAAGATATTAACCTTAAACTTCTCACAGATCTTCCAGAAACGATCAGGTCCGGGGTAGGAAGGCACACCCTCAAACATTACAGAGGTGGCACCCAAGGCCAGAGGCCCGTAGAGGATGTAGGAATGACCGGTGATCCAGCCAATATCAGCGGTACACCAGTAGACATCATCATCCTTCATGTCAAAAACACATTGGCAGGTGTGGGCGGCATAGGTCAGATAACCGCCGGTGGTGTGCACTACGCCCTTGGGCTTGCCGGTGGAACCGGAGGTATAAAGGATAAAGAGGTCATCCTCAGCTTCCATGGACTCAGCGGGACAATCATCGGTGAGGCCGTCAGCGCTCATCTCGTCTTCGTACCAGATATCACGGCCAGCCTTCATGGCAACTTCATTGCCAGCACGCTTAACAACAATAATTTTCTCCACAGAAGGACATTCCTCCATGGCCTCATCAGCATTGGGCTTCAGAGGAATGGTCTTGCCGGCCCGGATAACGGCGTCAGCGGTAACCAGTACCTTGGCCTCGCAATCCTGGACACGGCTGCGCAGACTCTGGGCAGAGAAACCAGCAAAAACAACAGAGTGAATGGCGCCGATCCTAGTACAGGCCAGCAGAGCGATGGCCAGCTCAGGGATCATGGGCAGATAGACAGAAACACGGTCACCTCTTTTGACGCCGTGGCTCTTCAGAACATTGGCAAAACGGCAGACCTCGCGATGGAGCATCTGATAGGTGTAGACCTTGACGTCGTCCTCGGGCTCACCCTGCCAGATCAAGGCCGCCTTGTTGCGGCGACCATTGGTGAGGTGGCGATCAAGACAGTTGGTGGAGACGTTGAGTTTACCGCCGTCAAACCACTTGATATTCGGAGTGACCATATCAGCATCAAGAACGGTGTCCCATTTCTTGTCCCAGGTAATCAGCTCTTCGGCCCGTTCTGCCCAGTAGCCCTCCGGGTCCTCAATGGAACGCTTATAGATGGCCTTGTACTCATCCATACTCTTGATATAGGCGGTAGCCTGACCTGCTGCCGGTGGTTCAAAAACACGATTCTCAGTCATCAGGCTTTCAATATTCTTATCTTCGCTCATTATGCCTCCCTATTGTTCTCGTTTACGGATAAAGGTCCTGCAGCTCCGCCTTATTTCTGCATTTTCCAGGTCGCGGAGCATGTAATTTTACGCAAGTACAACTACCTAAGTAGTTTTACCTGCAACTCCTTACCAGCGACGCCCAATCAGGTCAAGTTAAATTTCCCTGCCTCCCTGAAAGAAGGGGCAATTTTTTAATTGTGCGTTCTTTACAAGAATACTGTCAACTTTTTTCGCACCCCACAACTCGCCATGGTATAGTCAAAAAAATTTCCAAAACCCCTATTCCTTGCCATGCCAGCCATCTTCATCCTCCTCACTCTCTTTTTCACCCAGATAGTATCAGCACCTTGCCATGCTGGAAGCCGCAGTGATCTTCCTGCGCCCCAGGCCAGCCCCCTGCCCTTTACTGACGACCTGGGTTTCAAGGGCCTCACAAATGCCCTTGAAACGAGTTGCAGTTATTATGAAAACAGCGCTGCTGAACAAATCTTCGAACTCTGCGGCCAGCGCCTCTCCGGTCAAGAGCTTAGTCATTCCTACAGGCAACTCATCAACCGGTTACAAAGCCAGCCCAAGACTGATATTGGCCTTTTTCTCCAGGAGAATTTTACTGCCTGTCGGCCCACTCCTCTGCTGATCACCGGGTACTACACCCCTATTCTTGCCGGCAGTCTGCAGCCGTCAAACAGCCATCGCTTTGCTCTTTATGCCCCGCCACCGGAAGATCATCTCCGCACCTTGAGTCGAGCGGCAATCAGCACCAGCAACCTGCTCCAAGACTATGTGATCGCCTACCTCACTGATCCCATTGACCTCTTTTTTCTCCATGTACAAGGCTCAGGCATTATTGCCTTTGAAGACGGCAGCAGGCGCCTCGCCTCCTATGCCGGCGACAACGGCATGCCATACACCAGTATCGGCAAAATCCTTATCCAGGAGGACAAAGTATCCAGAGAAGAGATAAGTCTGGCCACTATTCGCCACTATCTGGCCAGCCACACCAAGGGCAGGGACCGCATTTTAAACCGCAACAAACGCTACATCTTCTTCCGCCTCAGCGCGCCAAAACAAGGTGAAATCAGGCCCACAGGCAGCTTAGGCTACCCGCTGACAACGGGGCGCTCCGTGGCCATGGATTCCAGCCAGTATCCCGCCGGCATTTTAGGATACCTGACAGGCCGCAGACCTCATGTCTCCGAAACGGGTGAGGTAAGCTGGCAGGCCTTTAGCCGCCTGGTCACCCACCACGACAGCGGCGCAGCCATCACAGGCCGTCATCGCCTTGATCTCTACATGGGTAACGGCCAACAGGCCGGACAGGCGGCAGGGCTGATGAAAGAAAGAGGCGACTTCGCAATTTTAATCCCCAACTTGTCTTTACGGCCAGTTCACAGTAAAATCGATACCAGCCAAACTGGTGCCGCAAATCTGAAGACAAAGGCTCCTGTGACAATAAAAGTGGAGAAACCCCATCCATGAAACAGACTGAAATAGATTATTGGATTGACACCATGCTTGATTCCCATGCCGGGGTGTCTGACTTGAATTTTACCGTGGACAAACCCCTGCAGGTAGAGTCGGCCGGCCAGTTGGTGCCGGTCACCATGGAGCCCAACATCACGGCGCTTACCCCCTTTCAAACCGAGATCCTTGCCCTGAACCTTATTGCCGGCAACAAGCGTCTACTCTCAGACCTAGTCAAAAACGGCTCCTGCGACCTCTCCTATCGTTTAGGAGACAAGGCCCGCTTCAGGGTCAACATCTTTTCCCAACGCGGCAATTATTCAGCAGTTCTACGTAAGCTGCCCACCGAGATACCGACGATCGAATCCATGAACCTGCCGCCGGCCATGAACGAAATGACCGACATCTTAAACGGTTTCATCCTGGTTACCGGTGCCACCGGTTCCGGTAAATCAACCACCCTGGCCGCCCTGCTTCATAAAATCAACCGGGAACGGGCCGTCCACACCATTACCCTGGAAGACCCCATCGAATTTGTCCATCCCCACCACAAGGCCACCTTCAACCAGCGGGAACTGGGCAATGACTTCGACACCTTTTCAAACGGCCTGCGGGCTGCCCTGCGTCAGGCGCCCAAGGTCATTCTGGTCGGTGAGATGCGTGATCGGGAGACCATGGAGATCGGCCTAACCGCCGCGGAAACCGGTCACCTCGTGCTCTCCACCCTCCATACCATTGATGCCGGCTCGACCATCAACCGTTGCCTCGGTATGTTCGAGCATGATGAACAGCCCCAGATCAGAAACCGCCTGGCTGACACCGTACGCTGGATTGTCGGCCAGCGCCTCCTGCCCAAGATCGGTGGCGGCCGGGCCGCAGCCTTTGAAATTTTACGGATGAACCTGCGCGTCCGCGACCTTATCCTCCACGGCGAGGAAGAGGACAGGACCTTTTACGAGGTTATCAGCGCCGGTACGGCCCAGGGCATGACCACCTTTGACCAGCACATTCTGAGTCTCTTTGAACAGGGCCTGGTAACCGAAGAGGTTGCTCTCCAGTACTGCAGCCAGCGTAACGTTATGGGCCGCGGCCTTGACCAGCTCAAGGCTGCCAAGGGCGAAACCACCACATCGATCACCGGCCTGGCCATGGAAGAGGATTCAAAAGACCCCCATGGCCGCAACAACACTTTCTCCCGATAACCAAGCTATTCCTCCACTCCAAAAAGGTAGATCATGATCTCACAATGCCCCCATTGCCAGCATCCCTTCAGC
>JBFFIS010000194.1:0-5435 GCA_041556375.1 Desulfurivibrionaceae bacterium
ATGTGTATCGCCACCCTCACCGTCTTTGTCGTGCCGGTCCTCTACTGTTGGCGGCAGGAGCGGCTGTTGGCAGTCGAGGAAAGGGAGAACTAGCCCAGGGCGACATCCAGGGTCATCATGACGGCAAAGCCGACCATGAGACCGACGGTGGCGATATCGGAGTGTTTTTCAGCCTGGGATTCGGGAATGAGCTCTTCGGCCACCACATAGATCATGGCGCCGGCGGCAAAGGACAGGGCGTAGGGCAGCAGGGGGCGCATGAGCAGGACAGCAACCACGCCCAGGACACCGGCGATGGGTTCCACCACTCCTGAGAGCTGACCATACATGAAGCTTCGCCTCCGCGACATACCTTCACGCCGCAGCGGTACAGATACGGCGGCACCCTCGGGAAAATTCTGGATGCCGATACCCAGGGCCAGGGCAATGGCGCCGCCCAGGGTGGCTGAGGGCAGGTCAAAGGCCACGGCGCCAAAGGCGACGCCTATGGCCAGGCCCTCGGGGATATTGTGGAGGGTGATGGCCAGCACCAAGAGCACTGAGCGTTGCCAGCTGGTCTTGATGCCCTCGGCCTCGGAGGCGGGGAAACCGGGGTGGACATGGGGCAGGATCTTGTCTATCGCCCAGAGAAAGGCGCCGCCCCCCAAAAAACCGATCAGCGGCGGCAGCCATTTGATGCCGCCGCTCTCCTCCACCATGGCAATGGCCGGGGCCAGCAGCGACCAGAAGCTGGCGGCAATCATCACCCCGGCGGCAAAGCCGAGCATGCCGTCAAGGACCTGGCGGTTTATCCTTTTGAAGAAAAAAACCACGGCAGCGCCCAGGGCGGTGACCATCCAGGTAAAACAGGTGGCCAGCAGGGCCTGGTAGATGGGGGAGAGGTCTATAAACCAGTTAAACATGTCAGGGCCTGGGTTGAGGTTGGCTTGGGCGGGAAGTCATGGATTCAACGACATGCATCTAGGCTATTAAATTTCCGTAAAAGCTTCAACTCGATTTCTGCCCTTGTTCTTAGCCTTGTACAGGGCTGTATCGGCTAACCTGATCAGATCCTCATGGGAGATAAGGGTGGTGTCTTCCGAGGTAGCCACCCCCAGGCTTATGGTGACCAGCTTCAGCGGCAGGGATTCCTTGTGGGTAATGGCCAACTCTTCAACATTACTTCTTATTTTTTCAGCAACATAGACGGCGCCCTCCCGAGGGGTGTTGCTTAAGATGACGACAAACTCTTCGCCGCCGTAACGGCCACAGAAATCACCAGGCCGGAGCAACGTGTTTTCAATGCAGCGCGCCACCTTTTTAAGGCATATGTCGCCGCTTGAATGGCCGTAGGTGTCGTTATAGGCCTTAAAATAGTCGATGTCGCACATGATAACGGACAGGGGTTCCTCGGCCCGTCGGCTGCGGTTGAATTCCCGCAGAATACTCTCCGAAAAGCTGCGCCGGTTGGGAATGCCGGTGAGGGCATCAATGACGGCATGGGAGCGGATGGTCTCGTAGTCTCTGTGCAGACGGCGGCCGGCAAAAGTGATGCCGATGAGACCGAAGAGGGCAATGAGAAGATGGCCAGTCACCAGCGGGGTCAGGGGTAAAATCAGGGTAAAGGGCAGGGTGACGCTGATGCCGCCGCGAATATCGCCCTCTTGGTAGCCCTGTTTGGCGTGGCAAGGCAGGCAGGACTTCTCGGTGGTGAGGGGGGCCATATAGAAATAATTGGTGGCAGTGGAGTCCTTGATAAAATAGCCCACCTCATCCTTCCCTTCCCTAAATTGTTCGAGAGCGGCCCTCTCCCTGGTGGTCGGGGCATTTTCTGGCCGGATGGGGGTGAGGCTGGTGATGTGGAACTGGATACCTTCCTGCTCCATGGCAATTTCCGCGATCTGCCTGGTCATAAAGGCGGGATTGATTTTGGTGAGTTTCAGGCTGCTGTTGACCTCAAGGGTCTGCAGCGGCACATCAAAATATTGATTTGGCAAGGTCTCTTTGGTGATCGGGGCATAGAGGCCGCCGTGGCGGGCGTTCCATTGGCGGGTGATGACGATCTGCTGGAAGAAACTGCGGGCGCCCTGCAGGGCGGTCTGTTCAAGACTTTCAGAGGCCTTGACGTAGTTCCAGCAGAAGGACAGGCCAATTAAGCCTATCCATATCATGGCGATAATGATGATGTTTTCTTTAATTCGCATTCTGTTTTGGGGTAGACTGAGGCTGGATGATGGTAATAGCTGTAATAATAATTATTATGACCGTAATCGAGTAAAAGCTCTATGGCAAGACGAAGAAATGGGAAAAACCGACCTGGCAGGCCGTTGCAGGCATTGGCGGCGTTGGTGATGACGATGGGGAGGGCAGGGGAGAATGTGGCGCACAGAAAAGGATAGTATGGGGGAGATTCAGGTGCCGGTTGAGGCTCTGTATGGGGCCCAGACCCAGCGGGCCGTAAATAATTTCACCATTGCCGATATTGTCATGGTCCCGGCCTTTATCAAGGCCTTGGCCATCATCAAAAAGGCGGCGGCGGCGACCAATGTTGAGCTGGGTCTGTTGCCCCGGCAACAGGGTGCTGCCATCGAAGCGGCGGCCCAAGAGATCATCGACGGCAGGCATGGGGCGCATTTCCCGGTAGCGGTTTTCCAGACTGGTTCCGGCACCAGTTCCAATATGAATATCAATGAGGTTATTGTCGGCCTGGCGGCCCGGCAGGGCGTCGAGCTATCGGCCAATGACCATGTCAATATGGGCCAGAGCAGTAATGACGTGATTCCTTCTGCCCTGCACCTCAGTGCCGCTGTCGGTATCAAGGTGCGGGCGATTCCCGACCTCAATCATCTGGCCGCTACCATTCGCGGTCGGGCCCGGGAGTATGGCCATGTTGTCAAGACCGGCCGTACCCACCTGATGGACGCCCTGCCCATTCGCCTGGCCGCTGAAATGGAGGCCTGGGCTGCTGGCCTTGATGAGTGCCTGGAGCGTTTGTCTTCGGTTTTGCCCCGCTTGCAGCGCCTGGCACTGGGGGGCACGGCCGTGGGCAGCGGGGTCAACTGTCACCCCGATTTTGCCACCTTGGCTGTGGGCCGCATAAACGACATTGCTGGCACAGAGTGTACGGTCTCCCCCAACTTTTACAAGGGCCTCAGCAGCCTGGACACGGTGGTGGAGGCCTCCGGTCACCTGCGGGCAGCGGCCGTGGTGCTCGGCAAGATCAGTAATGATCTGCGCTGGATGAATTCCGGGCCCGGCGCCGGCCTTGCCGAGATTGCCCTGCCGGCCCTGCAGCCCGGCTCCAGCATCATGCCGGCCAAGGTCAACCCGGTAATTCCCGAGGCGGTGCTCATGGCCTGTGCTCAGATCATGGGCAATGACCAGGTGGTTTGCCTGGCTGGCCAGGGCGGCAGTTTTCAGCTCAACACCATGCTGCCGGTGGCGGCCCACAATATCCTCCAGAGCATTGAGCTCCTCTGCGGTAGCGCCCGGGACCTGGCAGACAAGGCCGTGGCCGGACTGACGGTTAATGAGGACAAATGCAGCGCCTTTGTCAGTCGTAATCCTATTTTGGTTACGGCATTGAATTCCAAGATCGGCTATTTGGCTGCCGCAGAGATCGCCAAGAAGGCCATGGCTAAAGATAGGCCTATTTTGGATGTGGCAGAGGAGGATACGGAACTGTCAAGACAGGAGTTGGAGGAGTTGCTTGATCCGGCTCGGTTGGCTGATGGTGGGTAACTTCTAGGTCTCCTTTTCGCCCGCTTCACTGGCTGCTTGCCCTGAAAGAGACGTAAAAAGGGCACCCCTAACAGCCCTGCCCTAAAGGCAGCGCTCGCCTTCCGCCGTGCAAGGGGAATTCTGGAAACTCGCGAAGTTTATGCCCTGTGGTTGCTCAGACATGCCAGAATTCTTTATCCCTTGCCCGGCTCCCTGCTCGCTCAGGACTGAATAGGGGTAGGCGAAATAGACTTTCTTTTTATATGGTATAGAAGGCTACTGCCAGTAGTAGAGGGCGCCGTCGCCCAGCTCTTTTTCAATCTCCAGCAGTCTATTATATTTGGCTATCCTTTCGCCGCGGCTGGCCGAGCCGGTTTTGAGGTGGCCGCCGTCCATGGCCACGCTGAAGTCGGCTAGGAAGGTGTCTTCAGTCTCACCGGAGCGGTGGGAGATGAAATAGCGCCAGCCGGCATCACGGCACATCCGGCAGGCCTCAATGGTCTCGGTCACCGTGCCGATCTGGTTGAGTTTGATCAGCGCTGAGTTGGCCGATAGTTGTTCGATACCCCTGGTGATATACCTGGTATTTGTTACAAAAATGTCATCTCCGACCACTTCAATTTTGTCGCCAAGGCGTTTGGTCAGTTCGGCAAAGCCCTTCCAGTCATTTTCGTCTAAGGGGTCCTCCCAGGAGATAATGGGGTATTTCTGCACCCACTCCTCGGCCAGGCTGATCATCTCCGCCGTGCTCTTCTGCCCCAGGCCCGACCAGCGCAGGTCGTAAACACCATTATCGTAAAACGAGCTGGCCGCGGAATCCAGGGCAATGGCGATATCGGTACCCGGCTTATAGCCCGCCTCTTCAATGGCCTGGAGGATGATCTCTATGGCCGCCTCATTGCTGGGCAGATTTGGGGCAAAACCGCCCTCGTCACCGATGCCGGTGGAGAGGTTTTGTTTGTTGAGCAGGCCCTTGAGAACATGGAAGGTCTCGGCCACATAACGCAGGCCGTCTGTGAAGGTGGCGGCGCCGATGGGCACGGCCATGAATTCCTGGAAGTCAACACTGTTGTCGGCGTGTTCACCGCCATTAATGATGTTCATACAGGGTACCGGAATGCGCCGGGCCCCGGCCCCACCCAGGTATTGATAGAGGGGGAGGTGGTGGGCCATGGCAGCCGCCTTGGCCGCGGCCATGGAGACGCCGAGAATGGCGTTGGCCCCGAGGTTTCTCTTGTTCTCGGTGGCATCAAGTTCCAGCATGATGTGGTCGATCTCGGTCTGGCGATGGGCGGCCAGGCCGATGATCTCCGGGGCAATGATTTCCTCAACATTGGCAAGGGCCTTGAGCACACCTTTGCCGCGGTAACGCCGCATGTCGCCGTCGCGCATTTCCAGGGCTTCGTTCTCCCCGGTGCTGGCCCCGGAGGGCACCGAGGCCGAGGCCCGCATGCCGTTTTCCAGAGTGATGGTAACCTGGACGGTGGGATAGCCGCGGGAATCAAGAATCTCCATGGCCTCAATGTTTGCAATGATGTCGTTCATTATATTTTCCCTTTTTGTAAAATTGAATCTTTCAAAGAAGTATTTCGTCTGTATAGGCCACCTGGGCCTGGTCGGAGGTAAAGGGCTCAAGGCTTTTGCCCTCTTTGACCTCGGCAATCCAGTTGGGGTTAAGGAGGGTGGACTTACCACTGAGGACGATGTCGGCATGCTGTAAGGCCTCTTCGGCCGAG
>JBFFIS010000195.1:0-5432 GCA_041556375.1 Desulfurivibrionaceae bacterium
AATCCGGAGAATGCCCCTGATCCCTGGGAGAAAAAAAGCCTCCTGCTCTTTGAAAAAGGGGTGCCTGAGGTCGTCGAATTCACCGAAAAAGACGGCCACCGTACCCTGCGCTATATCGCCCCGCTGCCGGTGGAACAATCCTGCCTGGAGTGTCATGCCGGTCAAGGCTACCAGATTGGTGACATCCGCGGCGGCCTCAGTGTCACCATCCCGGTGGACTGGGCCTATGAGAGCATTGCCAAAAACAACCGTATGCTGCTCTTCATAGCGACCATCACCATCTTGATCGTCGGTCTTACCATCTATCTGCTTATCGATGTCCTGGTGGTACGACGCCTGGGCATTCTCGAAAGGGCCATGGAGAATTATCCCCAGGAGAAACCTTCAGTGACAAATCTGCCCGGCGGCGGTGACGAAATAGGTCGACTGTCTGGCAAATTCAATGATTTCTGTCAGCGTCTCGACACCTCCCAGGCCGAACTTGACCACACCAGAAAGCAGGTATTTCAAAGTGAAAAACTGGCAGCCCTGGGCCGCCTGGCCGCCGGTGTCGCCCATGAGGTCAATAACCCCCTGGGCGGTATGCTTAACTGCGTTAAGTCCATGGCTGAAAACCCTGATGACAAGGCCCTGCACCAACGCTACCTCGACCTTATGGAAAAGGGCCTCAAACGCATCGGCAATATCGTCCAGCAGCTTTTAAACTTTGGTCGCCGGGAACCCTTGCAGTACCGGCCAGCATCCATTGACGACTTGATCCGCGAATCCTTTGTTCTCCTGGAGTATGGCCTGAAAAAACTCGATGTCACCCTTGACCTGGGTATCCCTGACACCTACCCCATTGATTCGGCGGCCCTCCAACAGATCATTGTCAACATCACCATGAATGCCATGCAGGCCATGCCTGATGGCGGTTCCTTCCGGGTCTCAACCTCAGTGGAGGACAACATGGCTGTTCTGGCCTTTAAGGACAGTGGCCCGGGAATTTCTGAAGAAAATCTCACCCACATTTTCGATCCCTTTTTCACCACCAAGGATGTCGGTGAGGGCACAGGTCTGGGCCTGGCAGTGACCTACTCCCTGACCCAGCGTATGAATGGCGCTATTTTGGTGGAAAGCAGCGAAGGCAAGGGCACCTGTTTTATTGTCAGACTGCCCCTCAACCCGGACATTGAGGAGACGACCATATGACCGCTGCCCGTATCTTACTGGCTGAAGATGATGAAATTATGCGGATCACCCTCACCGATCGCCTCCAGAAAAAAGGCTGGCAGGTGGATGAGGCCGAGGATGGCAAGCAGGCCCTGGCCAAAATCAAAGCCGAACAATATCACGTCGTGGTCTCAGACATCAGGATGCCCCATGCCACCGGCTTTGACATCCTTGAAGAACTGCAAAAATCTGCGGTGCCCACCGACATCATTTTTATGACCGCCTATGGCAGTGTCGAGGATGCTGTGGACTGCCTCAAGAGAGGGGCCCACGATTATCTTCTCAAACCATTCGACATGGATGATCTCATTATCCGTATCGAGCGAATCCTGGAGATCCAGAAGGTCAAGGCCCGCTTTATCACCCTCCAGGACTGTTGCCGGCAACTGCACAAACCCATCATCGGCAGCAGTACGCTTATCCAGGACATGCACACCTTGATCAAACAGGTTGCCGCCTCGGACGCCACTATTCTTATTAACGGCGAGTCCGGCACCGGCAAGGAGCTGGTTGCCTCTGCCATTCATTACACGAGCCCACGGGGCAATGGCCCCTACGTCCGCCTCAATTGCGCCGCCATTCCCGAAGGTCTCATAGAGTCGGAGCTCTTCGGCCATGAAAAAGGGGCCTTTACCGGCGCTGAAGCTAAGAAAACCGGGCGCTTCGAGATGGCCAACGGCGGCACTATTTTGCTCGATGAAATCGGCGAAATGCCTCTGAACCTGCAGGCCAAGCTATTACGGGTTCTCCAGGAGAAGGAGATTGAAAGGGTGGGAGGCACCAAGAGCATCAGGGTGGATGTCCGCATCCTCTGCGCCACGGCAAAAAACCTGGCCGACGAGGTCCACAAGGGCACTTTTCGCGAAGATCTTTTTTTTAGACTCAAGGTTATTCCCATTATTGTGCCGCCGCTGCGCGACCGCAAGGGTGACATTCCAGAACTCTGCGAGGCCTTCATCACCGAGCTCGGCCAGGGCGAAAGATCTATCACCTTAAGCAGGGACACCATGGACGTCATGTTGTCATATGATTACCCCGGCAATATCAGGGAGCTCCATAACATCATTGAGAGGCTGCTGGTTCTTCATCCCGGCCAAACCATCGAGCCCTGGCAGCTGCCCGCCGATCTCTCAACTGCGAACACGCCGAGCAGTGGTGACAGCCTGCAGCTCAGCGCCGCGGTGGCCCAGGCCGAAAAATCCTGCATCCTCAGGGCCCTGCAGAAAACAGGCGGCAAAAAAAGCGATACCGCTCAACTGCTTGGCATCAGCCGTAAAAACCTGTGGGAAAAAATGAAGAACTACAATATGAGCTAGGCTTGCCAGAAAGAAGGCAACATCCGCTTTTTGTTGACAATATTTTTCTTCACCACTTCCACTGCCCTCCGACAACGCCCGACTCGCCCTAACAGCCTCTTGACCATCGGGACTCCTGTATTATAATTTTATAAATAAGCACCGTACCGTGATCGGCGTTTCCCAAACACCGCCTTACTGAGGGGATGGAGCAATGCACAGGCGAGCAACACGAATAGACAAGGAGATGGTTTCCGCCTTCTCCGATGGCCGCACCGTTTACCGGGGCTTGGTGGCCAACATCTCCAAAAGCGGCCTGAAGATCACCAATATCACCAGCAAATTCCGCCCTGAAACCCGCCGTCGTTACGCCATCATCGTTACCAGCAGGGACAGGAAATTCAAATTCAAAATCTTGCCGGTATGGTTTAACAACAGGGGTTCCAGCCTTGAAATCGGCTTCCAAATTGTCTCGCCGCCGGCCGGCTGGCGCAGCTATCTCGACGAAAGCCTCGCATAAGTACACTGTCAACAGCCTCTTCTTGCCACCAATAAGCCTCACACCACTCTGACCCCTTATCATAAGGGGTAACCGGCCTCTTTTTTTTAAGAACTTATCAGGCGCCAGCGTTGACATTGCCCATGTCATACTTATTTTTCTGTCCACAGATTATCCTGTCAAAACAACTTCATAAATGGGTAGACGACAATGACCAATATTGCCAAGACATTCCTGTTAATGGCCGTCCTCACCGGCCTCTTCATGACCGCCGGCCAGGTACTTGGCGGCCGCAGCGGTATGGTTTTCGCTCTTTTCATGGCCTTGGCCATGAACTTCATGGCCTACTGGTTCAGCGACAAAATGGCCCTGGCCATGAGTCATGCCCGTGAGGTCTCCCCCCAAGAAGCCCCGCAGCTCCACACCATGGTGGCCCGGCTCAGCAGCCGAGCACAACTGCCCAAACCTCGGGTCTACGTCATCGACCAGCAGACCCCTAACGCCTTTGCCACCGGCCGTAATCCTGATCATGCCGCCGTGGCTGTCACCGCCGGCCTTCTGCGTCTTCTTAACAGCGATGAGCTGGAGGGTGTCCTGGCCCATGAACTGGCTCATATTAAAAACAGGGACATCTTGATTAGCTCCATTGCCGCGGTCATGGCCGGTGCCATCAGCTATATGGCCACCATGGCGCAATGGGCCATGATCTTTGGCATGGGCCGCGGCGATGACGATGAAGATGGCGGCGGACTCTTAGGCACCCTGGTCATGATGATTGTCGCCCCCCTGGCCGCCGCCCTTATCCAGATGGCAATCTCGCGCAGCCGCGAATATCTGGCTGACAGGAGCGGCGCCCGCATCTGCGGCCACCCCAATTCCCTGGCCACGGCCCTCCAGCGCCTGGAGGAGTATAACCACCAGCTGCCCATGCCTGTTAATCCGGCCACAGCCCAGATGTACATCGTCAACCCCCTGACTGCCGGCGCCATCACCAACCTCTTCAGCACCCACCCTCCCATCCAGGAGCGCATCAAACGATTACGGAGCATGCGTTAACCAGAGCCAGTTCTCCGCCCCCAAAAAGGTTCACCCGCCATGGACGGCAAACCCTTATGGCCACGGAACCCTCTGAAGAACACTGCAATATCACAAAAGCGCCGCAAGGACTTTTCATTCCGCAGGCAAGGCTGTTTTCCCTGCAATTGACGACAAAAAAAGGGGGAGTAAGGACATCACGTCCTTACCCCCCCTTTTCACGCTTTCACGGAAAAACGTCTTTTAATGCTTGGCGTTGTGGGTGGCGCGCATGGTCTTGGCCAACTCCTGGATCTCACCCATGTCCTTACGCATCTCATTCCAGCCATACCAGTAGGCATAGTCAGGATTAACATGGAAAAAGGCCTGATAGGCCCGCATGCGATGCTTCATGTACATCTGCAGCAGAACCTGGTCGATATAGGAGAGCTTAGAGCTATCCTTAGTACCGGCCTCGCCGCCCGTTTCCATGAAGGTAAGGAGGAAGGGGTAGTTGTAAGGATAATCAGCAGGTTTTTCAATAAGGCCGTCCTTGTAAAGACCGGCAACCACCTCAATGGCATCAGCCATTATGCGATCAACCTTCTGCATGATGGCATCACCCATGGCGAGCTGCTCCTTGCCATACTCCTCGGAGTGGCATTGTGAACAGGTGGCAATCATCTTATCACGCTCTTGCTGCCAGGCCTCCTCGGTCACCCGCGCCAGATCGAGAGCGGTAACGGCTGGATAGACCGGGCCAGGCTCACCGGTTTCCGGATTGAGGACGCCCAGGGCCTTCAAGATAGTGACTTGGTCGGCAGCCCACTGGGGATCCTTGGGCAGGGGCAGACGTACACCCAGGAAGCCCCAGGCGGTATGGTTATTATGGCTGCCATCACCCATATGACAGGTCTGACAGGTGGGTGCGGCTGCGCCTTCCGGCAGATCTCCCGCCTTCTTGGCAAAATAACGCGTGCCATGCTTGGAACTCGACCACATTTCCCACTGGGGATGATCGTAGCCCATGTGGCATTGCTGACAGGCCTGGGGGTTTAGGGCCTCCTTCTTAGAGAAAGCGTGACGGGTATGGCACTCGTCACAGGAGTTGGTCTGATACCGATAGCCCTTGGCCAGCTGTTCAGCCTTTTCCTCCTCCGTCTTAATACCCATATTGTGACAACCACCACAACCTCGACCACCTTCCATCAGTTCATCAGGGGCCAAGTGAGTGGCAGGGATGGCATTCATGGCCTTCCATCCCATATTATGTTTACCATGGGAGAACTGGTCAAACTGCTCCTCGTGACACTCTTTACAGACCTGTTCCGAAGGCATTTTTGCCATTTTGTAATCCGCCTTGGAACTATGGGCGTCTCCGTGACAGGAGTCACAACTAATTCCTTCAGCAG